>JAQCCA010000265.1 GCA_027621155.1 Pseudomonadota bacterium
TGGCTTGATGTTTAGGGGTGAGTTTTGTAAGTTTGCTAATAGAGAATATAGGTTATATGACAACAGATAGGGTGGATACGATGAATAATATAAAAAATACATTAGACAAAGCTTATAAAGCACAAAAAATGATAATCATTGATTTTGGGGATGACCTTACGACTCAAGGAAAGATTGATAAATTAAGCGATGATCAGATATGGCTAACTTCTGCTAACAAATTTATCCCTTTTAAATTGATTAACATAGCACAAATACAAAACATAGAGATCATTGATAATGATGAGTAATTTGACAAGCTTATTTTATCTCTTACAATACCAACGATTTTTTAGGTCGCTAAGGAAATATATTGAATTTAATTAAAAATAGCATACTAACGCTATTCTTAGCCAATACCTTTTCAACGGTAAGCTATGCAGTGTTGTATTCTAGCCTGTCATTGTACCTTACAGGCGTACTAAAATTTGATGCTAGCCACAGCTATGCGATTGTAGCTGTTTTTATGGTGTTTAACTATGGTTTACACTTACTTGGCAGTTATCTAGGCGGACGATTAGCCAGTTATCGCGTTCTTTATTCAGTATCGATGCTATTGCAGATTATTGCCTGTGTGGTGCTGATTAAAACCAGTGCTGAGTTTATGTACATTGGCTTAACAATATTTCTTGTTGCTACAGGGGTCAATGTACCTTGTATTAACATGATGCTCACCCAACGACTACAACACGATCACCAGAGGCGCGAAAAAGCCTTTTTGTGGAACTATGCAGGCTCTAATTTAGGTTTCTTCTTTGGTTATACTTCCGCAGGATATTTTCAGCTTGATCAAAACTACAGTATGCTTTTTGTGGTGGCTTCTATATTCAATATCATTGGTTTTTTAATTGGTGTCTTAGGTTGGCGTTCTATCGCTGATATTGAAACACCCTTGCTCGATGCGCTAAAGGAAAAGGGCAAAGAGATATTAGTTAAAAGGTATCTGCAATTAGCCTTAGTATTTGTCGTGTTGATGGGGATTATCTACTTGTCATTAACACATCCATTTTCATTAAAACAAGCGGTGCTTGTATTAACAGCGGCTTTGTTTGCCTTTTTTTATTGGCTCTCAACAAAACAAAAAGATCAACTGGAGCGTAAACATATTCAAACCTATCTAATCTTAGCTGTGTTTGCTTTGCTGTTTTGGTCAATGTACTATCTTGCACCCATGGCTTTAACCATATTTGCTGAGCATAATGTGAATATGGAGCTATTAGACTTTAGATTAACACCGCAGTGGTTAGGCAACATTAACGTAGTCATTATCACTTTAGGCGGTTTTTTACTGCCCCCTGTCTTTGCCAAGATTAGACAAAAAACGGCATTTACTGTGCCTATGCAGTTCGCTATTGGTCTATTAAGTATTGGCATAGGTTTTGCTTTCTTACCTATTGGTATTTTACTTGCCAATGCTCAAGGTCAAAGCTCCGTTTTATGGGTATCATTATTTTATTGCTTTCAATCTTGTGGTGAATTGTTACTGGCACCTATTGGCTACTCAATGATTGCACAAGTGGCACCAGTTAGACATCAAGGCTTAATGATGGGTGCTTGGATGTTGATTACAGGCAGTACAGCAAGTGTGATGTCTAGTTATTTGTCAGGGAGTGTGATTGTTGATGGGAATATGTCGGCAAGTGCGACTAATGGGAATTATTTTTTGTTGTTTTCTGTTTTGTTTGTAGTGGCAATATTGGCTGCTATAACACTCACTTTTATCAACAAAAAAATGAATTTGATCGAAAATAAATAAGGAATAATAGCTATCTATGGATAAGATGAACAATAAGTTTTCATTAATTTTAATACTTGTTATGCAAGCATTCTTTAGTGTTAACTTTGGGATTATGTATTTTTCTTTATTTGTTATTTTGCAAGGTAACTTTCAACTTCCCACATACACAAGTTACGATATTGTTGTTGTATTTATGCTATTAAATGGAGCGATACACTTTATTGCAACGCCTATGGGCGATAGGCAATTAGACTATAAGAAAATGATGTTTTTTTGTATCGTTATGTTAGCTGTCTCAAATGTTTTCATGTCGTCACAAAGGGGTTTTTATTTCGAGTTAGGACTTACCTTATTTACCGTATCCTATGGCTTGATTGTCACATGCGTTAACGTATTGGTTAAGAACTATATAAATAATCAAGGGGCAAGTGATAGTCGCTCTTTTTCAGGGTTTAGTTTTAATGTGTTATCAGCAAATGTTGGGCTGTTTATTGGTACAATATTAGCCAGTATAAGTAACAAGATAAACATCATTTTTAGCATGTCTTTTATGTGTAACATTATTGCATTATTGCTATTTATCCTATTTTCTAATTTCTTAGATTCTGGCAACACTAGATCGGTAAAAAAGCCACAATATTTTAGATTTATACTAACTTATGTGGCTTTATTGATTGTCACATACTTATGCTTTGAACATCCTTTTATTGCTTATATTTCAGTAATGATAGTAGCATTTTACATTGTTGTTTTCATTGCTAAATCATATTTTAAACTGAGTATCATCAAGCAAAGAAGTGACATGAAATTATTTATTTACTTCTCATTTTTTGGTGTGGTCTTTTGGGTTCTTTACAATCTCATCCCATTACTAATGATGCACGTTATGAAAGATACCAGTTATTTAAACATATTTAATTATTCAATAGACTTTAAAGCGCAGTGGCTAGGTACACTGAATACCATTATTGTCATTGTGTTTTTATTTATTAGCTCATTCACGGTCAGTAGATTAAGATTGAATTATTTTACAACCTTTTTAACAGGGTACTATTTAACTTTTATCGCTTTTA
>JAQCCA010000266.1 GCA_027621155.1 Pseudomonadota bacterium
ATGCATTTAGAAAAAATCTTTACGGTTTTCGGGGTATAACGCGGGCGTTTTTTCCTTAAATTTTCAAAAACAGTCTAAAAATCCATTTTTTTTAGTAATTTTGGTTAAAAATTCGGCTTCCATATTTAAGCACTGTTTAATTTTCTTTAATATGCCTTTCAGCGACTTTGTAAATATTTTTCAGATGCTTTCAAATAGGGTTTTGCGATCACTTTAAAACAAAATATTTACATATTATCTCTTGTCACACGAGACATACTCTTGATTAAAGTTTAATCCGAAGTGGAAATTTTAGCCCAAATCTTTAAGCCTAATGTTTTGTCTTAGTGCCAATTTCTTTTTTGAGTTTAAGGACAGTATCAAAGTCAAGTCCAGTGCCTTGTACAACTTTCTCTACATCAATACCCATGCTTAAAAAGTTACGTGCCGTTTCTTCTTTTTCCAAAAAACGCCCTTGTTGTTCTGCCTTTTGTTCTCGCCTTTCAAGGTAATTCATAAACTCACCACCTGTATTCTCATTAATAACACCGATTAATTTATCTATCGCTTCACTGTCAATATCATTGCGACTTTCTATATATGAGAATACTTGATTTAACAAATTATTGCCAGATTTTATGAAATAAATCGCTTGATGTGGATACTGTAACAGCCATTCTATCAGCTTATCTGCTAAGTTATCACGGCTGTGTTTCAGCATATATTCAAAAACTAAATTAGCGTCAAATTGCCCTAAATCATCATCACTCATAACGGTTAAATCTAACAAGTTAAATGACTTGAACATGTATTCTTTGGCTATTTCCTTATCCTCGAAGCAGTCAAAAATACTTGTCGAATAAGGATAAGGTGACTCTTTGCCGTGATAGATAACTGCGGGTAAAACAATAGGCAACTTATCATTTCCCTGTTGCAAATGCTGTTGCATGATCTGAAACACATACAACAACAGCCTAAATGCCATCAATTCATCACTGCTTGATTGATGTTCAAAGAGGACGTAAACATATGCATCTTTACCGTTAAGTTTAGTCATATACAGCACATCACCGACCACTTTGCGCAAGTTATGCTGTATAAACTCAGTCGGCACGTTCTTCAAATGTTTTAAATCAAGCTTGCTCACCAACCCCTTTGAATATATCTGTTTCAGTAACGCTTTTGCTTTGCTTTTTTCGGCTAAGTTAGCTTTGAAAAAGACATCATGCGGTGTCGGTAATTTGTTACTTGATTCGTTATTATCAGTCATTATTTACCGCTAACAGCGTCTTTTAAAGATTTCCCTGCGCTAAACTTAGGCGTTTTAGATGCCTTGATTTTTAGCACTTCTCCTGTCTTTGGATTGCGCCCCTCACGAGCTGCGCGTTCACCTACGCTAAACTTACCAAAGCCAATGAAATTGACTGAATCACCATTTTTGACAATATCAGTAATCGCTGCAATAAATGCATCAACTGATCTGTTGGCATTGTCCTTGGTTGCGTTCATTTTTTCTGCGACCAATGCCACAAATTCCGCTTTGTTATAGTTTTTAACTTCTTTTTTCTTAGCCATGCGATAGCTCCTTTTAATTTGTTGTAATGAAAATATACCTTGTCGCCTTTAATGACAAGAGCTTTTTAGATTTGAGTATAATTTTTCCTACCAAGATATAGCTTTAGTTACATTGCTTTAAGCAGTTTACAACCTCTATTAAGTTTAAAGATTAAGAAAATATTAGCGACAAACTGAAATGCCAATAATGCAATAACCAATTCATTAATCAGCTTAACTTCTACTGGCAATGCCGCAAGAATTAAAGCCAAAATGTGCGTAACAAAAGTTGCATATATCAGTAATACAATTGAATCTAAGCAAGTATTGACCTCACAATATTTTTTGATCGGTTTTGCTATATGTCTAATCATTGCAAAATATTGTATGACCACCGACACAAAAGGAATAATCATAAACCACACTAGCCATGTAGGGCGGTTTGTCGCTTCCAGTCTATTGAGTTCCTTAGTTGTCAGTTGTGTTGTCAATGATAAGAAAACATACACTGCTATGGTCAGACCAAAAACAATAAAAACAGATATGCCTAACAAAATATCATATAAATTAGCCATCATTACACCCCAAAAATCCCACTCACCTGTTTTGCAATCTGAGCTTGTAACTCTGGCGTGGCTTCTTCAAACTTCAAATTCACCTGATTGGCAACTGAAACAATCCTTGTTCGATACCTCAACCAGTCTGATTTTTGGTTATAGGTTTGTGATACGTTACTTTGTGTACCTTGTGACAGATTCGATTGCGTTGTCTGTGTCACTTGTCCGTCTTTGGTTTTAACCGATACTTGAACATCGGTAATCATACTATAGTAGACATTTTCAACAAGCGAGTTTGCAATCCACGATACACCAGAAACCGCAGCACCAACGCCAAGACCAGCTCCCACTGAACCTGTCGCATATCCTGCTGCCAATCCTGCTAAGGCACCTGTGGCAATATCAGCACCAAAGCCACCACTTAAAGCACCCCAAGCTGAAGCTTCATTTTTAGCTTGCCCCATTTGTAGCACATTAATTTGCACCATATCATTTGCTTGTGAAATATCATTCACCACGCGCCAACCGTTACGCTGTAAGTCTTGCGCTAAGTTTTCCAGCAAAACTCAGTGAGCTATAAAGCCCATTAATAGCGTTGGTTTCAAAATTCGTCTTTCGCGCTATTTTATATGTTTCTCTTCACAAACCACCCCATTTTCGTAATAATTTCTGCATCTTTGATAAGATTGTTGAATAGCGTTGTTAAAAATAAAAAAGCATTTAAGTTTGCAGCC
>JAQCCA010000267.1 GCA_027621155.1 Pseudomonadota bacterium
TCACGGATAATATATTAAGTTATCCGGATGTGCGCATCGCTGGGATTTATGATAGCGATGGTGATTTATTAACATTCACGGGTAGAATTCCACAAGTAAACCCTCGTGATTTTAAAGAAAATTCAGACTTGATTAGTAAAAAAATCTTTATGCAAGAGGGGTATAAAAATATTCAATTTTTAGCACCTGTTATTTCACGGACGATTAACCCAAAAGAAAAAAGTTTTGATAAGCTTTATACGGAAAAAGATCAACGTATTGGCTGGGTCGTTATTACCTTAAGTCGCGAAAACACGATTATGAATCAGTATCAGGCGATTATTGCGACATTACTTATTGTATTGATTGGATTAACGGTGAGTATCTTGTTTGGACTACGTTTAAGTGGGGATTTGATCAATCCACTTTTTGATATTATCAATGCAGTGAAACGTATTAAAGAAGGTGCTTTAGATACTAAGCTTGATGGCAATCCACCAGGCGAGCTTAAGAATCTTGAAGAAGGTGTCAATAGCATGGCGCTATCGCTTAATAATGCGCATCAAGAAATGCAGCGTAATATTAAACAAGCGACAAGGGAGTTAAGACATACGCTTAAAACGATTGAGCGTCAAAATATTCAATTAGATCAGGCACGCAAAGAAGCTATTGAAGCTAGCGAGATAAAAAGTAAATTCTTAGCCAATATGAGTCATGAGATTCGCACACCCATGAATGGGGTATTAGGCTTTCTAGACTTACTGGCAAAAAGTAAGCTTAGCTCCTTGCAACGTGAGTATTTAGAAACAATTATCTTATCTTCCAATAATCTATTGAGCATTATCAATGATATTTTGGATTTCTCAAAAATCGAATCGGGCAACTTAATTCTTGAACATCAGCCGTTTAATTTGCATGAAGAAATTACCAATTGCATGATGTTGTTTAAGCCCAAAGTCATTGAGCAGCAGGTTGACTTTGGTGTGTTGCTCGACCCGCAATTGCTACAGATGGTCACAGGTGATGCATTAAGATTTTGCCAAATTTTAACCAATCTTGTGGGGAATGCATTGAAATTTACCGAACAAGGGAGCGTGCGTGTCGGTATTGAATTAAAATCAATTCATAATGAGAAAAGCGATCAAAACGAGAAAAATGCGCAAAGTGAGCAAGTAGAGCTATATGTTACGATTAAGGACACGGGCATTGGCTTATCATCTGAGCAAATAGCTAAGCTGTTTCATGCCTTCACTCAGGCTGACTTATCAACTAGTCGCAAATATGGAGGCACGGGACTGGGACTGACTATTAGTAAAACGCTGATTGAAAAAATGCATGGGGAAATTAAAGTTGAAAGTGAACTGGGTCATGGTGCATGTTTTAGTTTTAATGTGTTTTTTGATCAAGGATCAAGTGTAACCATTCAAAGAAAGAAACCAAAAAGCATTAAAAAGCTCATCGTTTATAATCAAAGTCGCTATGCCTGTGAGATGTTTCTTGCGCATATTACGCTTCTTGATATTGAGTTTATTTGCTGTGAGAGTGAGACAGCATTGATTGATAGCGTGGTTGAGCAAGATGCGGTTGATATTGTATTGATTTATAACACACTGCCTGAAATGCAGAAATTAAAACAATCCTTAATCATGGATTTGCAGTCATTTACGCAAGCGAATATTTTTCTTATTGCTAATATGCCGCTAAATGAACTATTTGATTACACGCATAAGCTAGGTCTTAAAAATTGTTTAAATTACCCATACAAACCAAATAAGTTAGTTTCTTTTTTAGAAAACTCGCTCCAATTAAGCGAAAAAGAGGATGTGACGGCAGCAACTGACATGCCTGATATTATGGCAGAGAAGTCGATATTGATCGTTGATGACAATCCCATTAATTTAAAACTATTGCATATTTTGTTAAAAACAAAAGGCTACTCTCCAGTTGATGCCTTTAGTGCAAAAGAGGCTCTATCATTAGCTCAAAAGCAAAAATTTATGATGGTCTTAACCGATGTGCATATGCCTGAGATGGATGGGGTTGAGTTATGTCATGCCTTGCGTCAAGATCAGCGTTATCAGGCTACGCCTATCATTGCTGTCACGGCAGATGTTGTTGAAGGGCAGGGCGAGAGTCTATTACAAGAGGGTTTTGATGCCATACAAATAAAGCCGATTGATGACAATGCGTTATCCGAATTATTGATGCATTATTTAGGTAGTAATGAGCTGTCATTACAAACTAAAAATGACGAAAAAAATGAAGGTTTCAAGCATATAGGTGCGCTTAGCAATAAAAATGCAGCGGTTGATAATGAAGTCTACATTGATATTGAGCTTGCGTCAGCTCTAGCAGGTGGCAATGTCGTTTTTGCCAAGGAGATGCTGGCAGCATTTATGGGCTCTTTAAATAGTGCTGTTGAAGAGATTGTAACCGCTTATGAAAATAATGAAGGTAAAAGCTTAAGAGATTTAGTACATAAACTTCATGGAGGTGCTAGCTACTGTGGCGTGCCGGCACTGAAGAATAAATTAGCACAGCTTGAAAAAGCGCTGCAACATAATAATTATACGATTGATGCCATTGTGCTAGAGAAGTATGAGCAATTTGTAATGGTTTGTGATAAAACAATACAAGCTTATCATCAATATAATTAATAAATTGAGTCAATAAATTTAAGGAGCGAAAGCGAAATGTTAGATCAAGCAAAACGCTTTAGTCAGCGCGTGCTGAATGTTGAAGGTTCAAAAGCCGCTGAAATGGCAGCGCGTGCTGTAAGCCTTATTAAAGCAGGGCATCAAGATGTGATTTCTTTGGCGGTTGGTGAGCCAGGATTT
>JAQCCA010000268.1 GCA_027621155.1 Pseudomonadota bacterium
TTACTGAAATTATATTGACTAAATGATGGTTACCACTCGTAAATATGGCGCTTGCTAGTTTATACTACTGCCCTACTTTTCATAAAGAGACAGAAAAAAATGCAACATTTTGATTTAATTTGTATTGGTGGCGGTAGTGGCGGTATTGCTGCAGGTGTTCAAGCAGCACGCTTGGGGAAAAAAGTCGCTATTGTTGAAGCAAAAGACCTAGGTGGCACTTGTGTCAATCGCGGATGCGTGCCTAAAAAAGCCATGTGGTATGCAGCTAACCTTGCTTCTCGTTTAAAACACGACTATCAAGGCTATGGCTTTGATTTAGATGTTAAAGGATTTGATTGGCAAATACTTAAAAGCAAGCGTGACACCTACATTTCTAATATTCATCAGTTTTATAATAAGCTATTTGGCAGCCAAAAAATCACCCACTTTAAAGGATGGGGGAAATTTAAAGACAGCAATACTATCATCATTGATAATGAAAATGGCAGCACCGAAATAAGTGCTGATTATATCTATGTATGCCCAGGTGCTTACCCTGTGATTCCAGAGAGTATCCCAGGTGCTGAGCATGGCATTACATCGGATGATTTTTTTGAACTTAATATACAACCGCAAAAAGCCGTCATCGTCGGTGGTGGCTATATTGGTGTTGAGATTGCTGGTGTTTTTCATGAACTAGGTACAGAAACTCATCTTCTGATTCGTCGTGATAAACCACTTAAAGAATTTGACGAGATGTTAAGTGATGAATTACTTAATAGCATGCAAATGTTAAAGATGGATGTAAGAACCAATACCAATATCACTCAAGTGGTTAAAAAATCCAATGAGCTACTCGATATCCATTTAAATAATGGTGATGTGCTTTATGATGTTGATTGTCTAGTTTGGGCAACGGGACGCGGCCCACTTACGGCTAATTTAGGACTAGAAAACACAGATGTTAAACTCAATGATAATGGCACTATTATCGTTGATGAGTACCAAACAACAACAGTTTCTCATATTTTCGCCATTGGTGATGCCACAGGAGCTGCACAACTAACCCCAGTTGCAATTGCCGCAGGCAGACGCTTATCTAGACGTTTATTTAATGGTGAAAGCAAACTTAAATTGGACACACATTTGATTCCTACAGTTGTTTTCTCACATCCAGCAATTGGCACAGTGGGGTTATCTGAAAAAGATGCCAATAATCAGTATGGCAAAGATAATGTCAAAGTCTATCAAAGTAAATTCACCCCGCTTTTTGCTGCGATTTCGGGCTTTAGATTGCCTACCGTGATGAAGCTTATTGTTGCAGGTGCTGATGAAAAAGTGGTAGGTTGTCACTTGATTGGTTTAGATGCCGATGAAATATTACAAGGCTTTGCCGTTGCGATCCAAATGGGTGCCACAAAACAAGACCTTGATAATACCATTGCCATTCATCCAACCAGCGCTGAAGAGCTGGTTACCATGCGCTAATATTACTAAGCTAATTTCTACAAGGATAAAATATGGCAGATGATGTTCGTTTAGACAAATGGTTATGGGCAGCACGTTTTTTCAAAACGCGCCAATTAGCCAAAGATGCTATTGAAGGTGGCAAAGTGCATTACAATGGCGCACGCTCCAAAGTCAGTAAAAAAGTTGAGATTGGTGCGACACTCACCATTCGTCAAGGCTATGCTGAGAAAATTGTAACAGTCATCGGCTTATCTGATACGCGAGGGACAGCAAGTATTGCTCAAACACTTTACAATGAAACTACTGATAGCATTGAGAAACGCGAGCATGAGACAATGCTTAGGAAATTAAACAAAGCCACCCTACCCAATCCAACGAAGCCAAATAAAAAAGAGCGGCGCCAAATTATGTCTTTTAAACATCAGCAAGATAGTGGTGATTGAGATTGACAAGCCATACCCATCATAAATCATTTTGCGGTGTTTAGTGTTGAAAAAATTTTTGATACTTTTGGGTGATTGGGTTGTGATGGGTATATAGCTGCAATATTTTCTTTAACAATATCTTCATTAGTTACGTTATAACTTAATGAGCTTTTGCTAAAAACACTTTCACCCTTCACATTACTTTTGTTACTTGCCGCTGAGAAATGCACGGCATCAACGCCAATTTCTTTAAAATATGGAATATTATCTTTATTGACTCCTCCACCTACCATAATCTCGATTTGACCATGATATTTCTTCACCACTTTGGCAATGTCATCTAGCCCCATAAATGCTTTCTTTTGACCACCAGATGTTAAAATGCGATCAATACCCAGATCGACACATATCTGCACACTGGCAAGATAATCAGGCACCATATCAATCGCACGATGAAAAGTAACCTCTAATTGATAAGACTTAGCAAGATCTGTTAAATATTTAGTTGCTCCGATATTAATGTGACTATTTGCATCAAGCACACCGATAACAACGCCATTGGCACCTGATTCATGCATAAGCTTTATCTCTTGAGCCATCATCTTAATTTCAGCCTCGTTATAACATAAATCCCCCGCGCGCGGGCGGATCATTGTGTGACAACGAGCCACTGATTTCTCTTTAGCATATTGCACTAAATAAGGCGCGGGAGTTAAACCATCTAAACTCAGAGCACTACAAATCTCCAAACGAGTTATCTCAGGAAATTTTGCTACGACATTAACGGATTCAATATTATCCAGACAAATTTCAATATTCATGTTTAACTACCTCTCCCCCACTTTTTGCTTTTAATACCTATTATTGGCATTCTTGATTAGCTATTTTCACTATTTGTTCATTTTTTATTTTTTTATTTTTTTATCATGTGCTAAAAGACA
>JAQCCA010000269.1 GCA_027621155.1 Pseudomonadota bacterium
GTGCTATTAGCTTGAAACTGTACCAACGCATTTTTGAGATTAACTGGCTTACCACAGTGATTGGTAAATTGAATCTTAACTGCTTTGTAATATGCAGCTACATCGGGTTGATCAATGTTGATGTTGGCGCTAATACAGTCAATTGGCTGCGGTGCGCTCATTGCATAATTAAAAGCACCTAAGCTTAAGAGAATGCCTAGGGCAAGTGATTTTGGTTGTAGCGTCGTATTTAGCATATCTAGATCCTATCTTGATTTTCCCATGGGCAGTATAGAGTATAACAAATAGCAAGTGATGCGTAATAAATACGTGGTATTGATTGTAATACATTCTAGATATGGGCGATTTTAATTGAATATTAGGTGGTTTGAGTGAAGTAAAAACAAAGTCGAATGATTAAATCTCAGCAATTGCCTCAACTTCAATTAACACATCTTTGGGTAAGCGTGCGACTTCAACACATGAGCGTGCCGGTGGTGTTATCCCTTGAAAAAATGATGCATAAACCTCATTAAAAGCGACAAAATCATCCATGTTTTTAATAAAACAAGTGGTCTTGATCAGTTTATCCATGCGGCTTTCGGCAGCTTCGACAACGGCTTTTAAGTTTTGCATGACTTGTTTTGCTTGCACTTTAATATCACCTTGAACTAATTCGCCTTTTGCATTTAAGGCAATTTGCCCTGATGTGTAGAGCATGCCATTGATTTTAACAGCTTGCACATAAGGACCTATTGCTTGTGGCGCATTATTGGTTTGTACAACTTCTTTCATAAATATTCCTTAGATTTTTAAGAGCAATTTTATTCTGGCTAAATCGAGCCTATTGTCAACGTATGCACTAGCACTTTCGTAACGTGAGCTGTGTGATGAAATTAAATAGGATCACCAATAGCACAAGAATAAGTAAACTCGATAGCAATACGTCTTTAAAAGCCATCATTGAGTAACGATGTAGCAATGAGGCAATGCTTAAATAGATCACCGGAATAAACCCTTGATACAAGATATTAAGATAGGTGCTTAATAGAGTGTTTGTTTGATTTGAATATTGATTGGTAAAGATAATTTGCCTTAGATTAAACATGACGACATATTCGACAATTGCGTAAATAATAAAAAACACAATCACAGCGAGGAGCACCCAAGCTATATTGGCTGAGCCAATGGCGTAAAAGCACCACAATAGCGGCAACATTAACATGCCAAATAAAAAGATATTTTGGCGAATGGTAGCATCAGTTGTTTGACTTTTCTTACGCAAAATAAGACGCAAGCCAATGATTACGACAATTAATGAAAACACAGGCTCTAATGGATAAACCGCCTGATAGATTTGTGACAATTGATCGTTGAATAAAAACAACAGTACCGAGGACATTAGCACATAAACAACAATGCTGTATTGACTTGCGCCATTGATACAGAGCATGACGTAGCGTGGCTTGGTTTTGAGCGCAATGGCAATACTCAAAAAAGCAATAATGACAATGACAAGTGCATCAGCGATATTATGCCAGTGATACATTAATGCACCACATAACAGTGCTAATAATGCACCTATGCCAAAGGATAATAAGCATTTTAAAAACACCTGTATATTGAAGGACTCAATGCCGCGCACAAAACGGAAGTAGTAAAAAACAGCACCACAAAGTGAAGTTGCCAAGGTGAAAGGTAACAGCAGATTTAAAAAGGAAAAGCCAACAAACAAAATGGTGACGATAATACCAAGGGTGTTGACGATAAATGACATCAGGTTATTTTTGATCTCATTAGAAAGTGAGTTTTCTGCGACAAGTTGATAGCGTTTAGTATGTAATATGACTTGATTGCCGAGATACGATAGCAAAAAGAAATGTACCCCCATTGTCATGTAAAGCGCACCACCGCCAAATTTCCCGGAGAGTAAAATATAAGTGGTTAGCATCAATAAAAATGGGCAGAAAAATCCAACCATTGTCAGAGCGTCTGATTTTTGTTTGACGTCTTTGATAAGTTTTTCAGTCAGCATGACGGTAAGCCAAGTAATGAGCCCTAAAATCGCACCAATAATCAGCATATCCGAGAAGAAATATAGACGTTCAAAGTCATCTTTAAAAACTTGGTTAAAGCTGGAGATACTTTCTGCTAATGCGCGAATAGGGACATATACCGGCAAAATACAGAAATATAAAATACTCGGGTGACGTATACAGTTAAGCAAAAAAGCGCGTTGTGGTGACATCGATGGTATTCCTTTATTAATATCTGCTTAATACGCGTTCAAGTGCGCGACTGGATAGCAACCATTTCAAGAATTTAGCGATACGGGTGAATTTGGTGATGCTATAACGAGGGGCTGGATTTTTTGCTTTAAGAATTTTCTCAACAACCTTGGCAACAGAGATTGCTTCTTCGTTAAATGGTACAGGTTTATGGTTGCCCGACATCAGCTTTTTATAATCACTTAAATGCACCGAATTTTTAAGCTCAATATTTTTAACGGTTTTCATTGAGTTTTCTCGGATTCTACTGGTTACCGGTCCGGTGTTAAGTATGGTCATATGAATATTGGAACCTCTTAATTCTTGACGCATTGTATCGACCAAGCCTTCAATGGCATATTTACTGGCATTATAAGCACCTCGATATTTAAGTGATACTAATCCCAAGACAGAGCCATGCTGAATAATCTTACCATGACCTTGCTTACGCATAATTTTGAGTGCTTTGCATGTGAGATTGTGTAATGCAAAAAAATTCGTAACTACCCAGCAGGTTAGATTTTGATAAATCGTAATTTTTGGCAATTTTTCTCGATTTAATGTT
>JAQCCA010000027.1 GCA_027621155.1 Pseudomonadota bacterium
GAAAATAACATAAAAACTTGTCTTTGAAATTCAGATTTATAAATATTTTGGTGGTCAATATTAAGGCAATTTGCAATGAGTTGACTATAAAATCTTAAAAAATATAAGAAATACCCACTTGGAAAGTATTGATAGATAGTACTTTTGAGTTTGAGAAAAGGTGATCATATTCCAGATTTAAACCAATACCATTGGTAAATAGATAACCGACCTCGGCACCAATGCGCGGGGCAATGCTATTGCCGATACTGTTTGTCGGTTGCCCAGTCGGTGTTGATTGGCTGTTTTTAACATAAGCGATCCCTGCCTTGCCGGTAACATTAAAGCCAGATTGGAATAGATATTTAGCTCTAAGCATCGCATTTATATCCCAGCTTTTATAATCCACTGCATCTTTTGAAACTTTACCATCATAGTTATAGCCAAGCTCAAAACCAGCCAGGAAACCTTTAGTGAAATGCCAATCATAACCGAGCTTTAAGCCACCTGAAGCTGAGTTGCCCTTGCCACCAATATTCGACATCCCAACCGTGGCACCCATAAAGAATCCAGCAAACTCATAAGGTAAAATTCTTGGTGAAGGTGCTACTTTGCTATAGTTAAACTGATCAGGGAAAGTTAGATCATAAATAAGCTTCTTCGTGCGCGGGTTATAGATCTTAACATGCGTTGAAGGCTGATTAATAACAACATAGCCTTGATCCCATGAAATAATCGGCGCATCGCCATCGCCCAACTGATCCACTAGAATCAACGGCATATTATTGCTCGTCACCGTTGGTGGAAATTTAATATAGGTTTTCCCTTGATCGACAAAACCCAACATCGGTTTATAGGTCGAATCTGAAGAGACCGTTTTGACGTCAAAATTAAAATTTGTCGAAGGGAGAGAGACATCATCAGCCAACGCCGCACCCAAGCACGAAGTCATTAACAACGAAGTAACAATGCTTTTTTTCCACATAATTAAGATAGCTTCCATATCGCATAATTTTCTAGAGTATATACCCATCACAAACCATTTTACAGAATTTCTAGATTATTTAGTTTTATAAATTTGTTTTAATAGACTTAAGCAGTACAACGACGCAAGACCGATAATCACATAAGCAATTTTTTGCCATGTTGGCGAACTATGGAAAACGCTAGTAATAATATTGAAGTTAAAAACCGATGAAGTAAACCAATTAAAGCCACCAATAATCGTTAGCAGCATCAGTAATGTATTTAAAAAGCGCATAATATCTCCTTATGGCGTTTATTAATAAAAAACAAACAGGTTTTTGTTTTGAAAACAACCTAACCTGTTTGCGATTTTAGTTCAATTGATATATAAAAAACAGTGCTTCATTGCTTTAGCTGTAGAAGTTTATTACGAATCCTCCTTCAATCTTGCAAATAGATCATGCTCATTGGCAGCAAAAATCTCAACGTTTACAAACACACCTTTGGCAATCGCTTTATGATCATTAACATCTTCAATAATGACAACACCATCAACTTCTGGCGCATCGTATTGTGTGCGTGCTAATGCAATATTCTCATTATGACGGATCTCATCAATAATGACTTTCTGAATAGTTCCAACATGGCGTTGTAACCGTTTAGCGCTGATTTTTGATTGCACTGCCATAAAGCGTTCAAGGCGTTGTTGTTTAACCTCTTCTGACACAAGATTTGGCAAATCATTGGCTTTAGCGCCTTCAACTTCAGAATAAGTAAAGCAACCAACGCGATCAAGCTTCGCTTCTTTGAGGAAATCTAAAAGTGCTACGAAGTCTTCTTCAGTCTCACCAGGAAAGCCAACAATAAAGGTGCTACGAATCGTTAAATCAGGGCACATTGCGCGCCAGCGTTTAATTGCCTCAAGCGTATTTGTCGCATTTGCAGGACGTTTCATCAGCTTTAAAATGCGTGGTGAGGCATGCTGAAAAGGAATATCCAAGTAGGGTGCAATTTTACCTTCAGCCATTAATGAAATCACTTTATCAACATGCGGATAAGGATAGACATAATGCATGCGAATCCAAACACCTAAGGTTGATAAGGCGCGCGCTAAATCGATAAAACGACTTTGGTAAGTTTCATCATTCCATTTAGCCTCAGCATATTTGATATCAATACCATAAGCACTGGTATCTTGTGAGATGACCAAGAGCTCTTTAACACCTGCGTTAACAAGGCGTTTTGCTTCAAGCATAACGTCATCGAGTTTACGTGAGCTTAACTTACCGCGAATATCGGGAATAATGCAAAAAGTACAGCTGTTATTACAGCCTTCAGAAATTTTAAGATAAGCATAATGGCGTGGTGTTAACTTAATCCCCTGAGCAGGAACCAGTGAAGTAAAGGCATGATGTTCAATCGGTAGATTATCATGCACAGCTTTGACAAGGTTCTCATAATCTTGAGGACCTGAAATACCCAAAACATTGGGATACTTCTCACGAATCATATCTGATTTTTTGCCCAAGCAGCCAGTCACTAAGACTTTGCCATTTTCATCAAGAGCCTCACCTATCGCCTCAAGCGACTCTTCAATAGCCGAGTTTAGAAAACCGCAGGTATTTACAACCACCAAATCAGCATGGCTATAATCGGCAGCTATCTCATAACCGTCGGTTTTTAATTTTGTAATAATACGTTCAGAATCAACTAAATTTTTAGGGCAGCCTAAGCTGACAAAGCCAATTTTTGGCATGGTTACCTGCATATAAATACCTATAGGTTAATTTTATCTGCGGTATTGTAACTGGAATGGATTTTGATCAAAACAAATATTTTTAAAATATTTTGTATCAATCTCGGCATAGAGTAATTGCTCCCCCATTTCGATGCGTTGCACCAGTTGTCCATTGTGATCGACAACCATACTATTACCATGGAAAAGCAAATCGGCATCCTCATGAATGCCACTTTGATTAGCAGCAAGAATCATACTACTGTTTTCAAGCGCACGTGCTTTAAGAAGTGTCATCCAAGCATGCACCCCCATGTCCTGGGTAACCGCCGCGCTCACTGCGAATATATCGGCACCTTGTTTCTTCAAATAGCGAAAGACTTCGGGTAAAAACAAATCATAAGTGGAAATCAAACCAATATTAGCAAATGGCGTTTTAATCACCTTAACCATTTCACCATACTCTTGATCTTGAAGTAAGCTGTGCGTCCATTGAAAGGCACAAGGCAGAGTGGGCGCCAAATGATAATAGACTTCATATAAATCACCAGCGCTATTATAAACGACACTTGCTAAATAGTATTTTTCTTTGCTGTACTCCGACACAATGGGAATGCCGCTGGCGATAATCCAGATATTATTGTCACGACTTAACTTCTGTAAATAATCTTGAATACGTCCTTCGCCTAGAATTTCTTTATTGATTTCATAGTCTGATGAGTTCATCGAAAACAGTGCGCAGCGATCAGGAAAGATAATCAGTTTGGCACCACTATCAGCTGCGCGCTCAATCATCCGTTTCAAGCAAAGCAAGTTAACGCCAACTGCCATACATGCATTGATTTGAGCGATTGCAATCTTTGTCATCATGTCCCTGCTGTCCTTAAAGCTATTGGGTTAGTATATAACTCCATCAAGCAACAATAAAGCAGTAGTTAAGCGCGCATTAAGATATTTTTTGCAAGAAAACAAAAAAAGTAAAAAAGATAAAAAAGGGGGTTGCGTATTTTAATATGCTGCTATACTAAGGATAGGTAAGGTGTTAGCTGCGCTGGAAGCATAGGGCTAACGGCGGCGCAGGGCCATGCGGCTAACCAACAATAGGAGGATGCGCTATGACTACGTCAATCGATCAATTGTTTACCAAGCAACAACGCATTCATTTCGACAGTTGCTGTCAGTATTTTGAATTAGCTTTATCTTATTTCGGCTATAACGTACAAGCGCAATGCTGTATTGATGACAAGAAAAAAGTTGTCCTTTATGCTGTGAATATCTTTTATCAAGGGCAACAACGTCAGGTGTTTACCGCGTTAACACTCGATGAATTCTACAAAAAAATGGAGTTAGTGTATCAGTTGTACATGTATGCCAAAGATCATCAAACAGATCTTGATGAAGCGCTTGATTATTACCTTGACGAATATCAACAGTTTATTGCCGTTCAAGGTGAAATCGATGATTTACTTAACTGGCAAGACTTCATTGATGAAGAGCTCGGAAAAACCAATAGCTATAGCTACGATATGGTATTAAGTAGTGAGAACAGAACGCTACATTAGAGTGTTGGTAACACATTAAATAACGTTAATATTTCAAGCAGGATCATCGCGCCAGCGATTAGTAAAATAATACCAAGATAAGTTTTACTTAGGAGGTGGTTTTTATTTTGACGCGCGCGAATAACCCAGGTCATTGCGGCAGGCAATCCAATTAACAAAATAGCAACAAAAATGCTGGCGTAGCCTAATGCAATAATGAAGCCCTGAGGATAAAAAACAGCAAATAAAAATGGAGGCAATAACGTAATCACGAAAACAGCCACTTTATTGATATATGTTGGTCGTTGTAACCGATATGTATCACGGTTAAAATCAAACAGTCCCAAAGTGACACCCAAAAAGGAGGTGGTTATTGCAACTGATTCAAATAGATAGGCAAAGCTACCAATATGTGTACTATGGTAGCTGCCAACAATCCCTGCTGAGGTATTGCCGCTTTGAATGATGCTTTGGAAGCTTTCAGCACCATAGATAGGAATCGATCCAAGTGTGCATAATACCCATATAAGATAAATGACTAAGGGAATAAAACTGCCAAAAATAATGGCTTTACGTAAAGTTGCGCGATCAGAATTAACATAACTGCGCAGTGTTGGAATGATATGATGAAAACCAAAGGAGGTGATTAAAATCGGGAATGTAATCCAGATAAAATTAAATGAACGTGTTTCAACATCAAGCAAAGCCTGCTGAATGCTTGGCGCGATCGCAACAACAAAGGCAAAGAATGCCAGAAATTTAATAAGCATTAGCGCCTTGTTGGCATGATCAACGGCGCGCGTGCCAATATAGACAAAAAAACCAAGAATCAAAATAAAAATCGCGCTGTTAACCGCATCAGGTAAATATAGTCCTACTCTATTTAAGCCACTGGCAATAAGATTGCCTCCACCTGCACTATAAGCAGCTGTTAATGAGTAGAGCAATAACAGATACGATATCCATGTAATGAACTGCCCCCCTTTACCTAAAGTTGCATGTGCCATACGGCTAAAGTTCGTCCCATTAGGCATGGCCAGATTGACTTCAGCTAACAGCAAAGCTGTAAGCATCATAACAAACCAAACAACAATCAATAGCAAACTTGCCAACCAAAAGCCACAAGCAGCAACTGTAGCAGGAATGGCAAGCATCCCAGCGCCGACGCTTGTGCCAGTGATAATCATAGCAGAGCCAAACCCGCGTGAAGATAACGACATAATTATTTCTAATGGATAATCTAAGGTTCAGGCATTGTAACGATGAATCAAAGCTTCAGCAATGCTGTTAGTCAGTGATTAATTACTCGCGACAGAGACCGCAACGCCACTGGTGCTTAAACTGCAACTTAAATCACCGCTGTCGGCAACTGCGCAGTTGGAGACTGGGAACGAAAAGCTGATATTGGTTGTTGTGCTTGAGCTATTGGTGATTTGCGCATAAAGACGCGCCACTTGGTAATTCGCAGCTGTCCCATTAAAAGTAAGGCTTGTTAATGAATAACTAGAACTGCCGCTCACCAGTTGATCACTAGTGATATTCGTCGTATTACTGGACATGCTTAATGCCGAATTGCATGTCGTAAAATTGGAATTACAAAATTTAATTGAAGTGTACGTCGAGCTAGAGCCACTTGAGTTACCGGTGATTTTAAGACTAACCGCATTACTGCCTGAGATGTTAGCAAAAGGATTAATAAACGCATTACCCTCTTTAGCAATGCCATAGCTGTAACTGCTATTAACTGAGCTAAAAGTCGCTTGGAATTTAGTGGATGTATTGGGAAAGTATGATCCACCAGAATAGTTATTGTAATTATTGTTATAAGGATTGTTGTAATTGGATGAGCTACTACTTGTGCTGTCATTATTTTGACTTTTTGTTTGTGCGTCGTCATCTGCAGATTTGTCTTTGTTATTATCAGTTGATGCTTGAGTTGGCTGCTGATTGCTATAGCGATCATTATACCCTTCTGGCATTGGCGCACCACCGGGTAAGAAAATTGGACTATTCATCGCTTCACGATCCATTGGTGAAGCTGTCTGCTCCGTTTTTTTAGGGGCTACAGGAATATCTTGTTGTCTTGATTTTTTGAGCGCTTGCACCTCACCTGTCAAACGATTAAGCGTTTGCTGATTTTGCATAAGGAGATCTTTAAGCAACGGCTTGATCGACAATGGATCATTTTTATCTAATGACTTGGATGAATCACCATTAGCAAATACGCCGTGGGTAATCGCTAGACTCAGCAACAAGATTAAATATTTTCTATTCATGGCAGCAATGCGGCAGATTTAAATTAAAAGTGATTGTATAAGAAAAACCCGACAGGTTAAAGTTTTGATGCACAGACACTAGCAAATAACAACGCAAGTGGCGAAACATGAATACTCTCAGTAAAAGGATTATCTACTTTTTTGATAAATTTTTTCACGCATAGCATCTGCTGTTTATGAAGTGCGATCAATGGTTTAAGTTGCTTCATTTGCGCCGCTGTCAGGTTTAAATTTCGTTTTAACGTATGAATATATTGCATTAATTCATCCATTATTTGATGAAAGTTTTCTTTCGTGATTTGCGGCGTGAGCGTATCGTTCAAGATAATATTGCGTGAAAAATGTTTGCCGATCATCAATATGTGGCGCAACAACTCATCGATATGATTTAATGTTTTGATTTGCTCTAGTTCATTAAACTGAAATACATGCGCTTTAAGTTTAGCAATACCAAGGAAACTTTCACTTAGATCAAGGGAGGCTTGATAATTACGCCCTTCAGCAATCGTCTGTAAGGCATAATCCAAGTCACTCGATAAACATTCCTGCAATGTATCAAACTCAAAATTCTGATACAGAATTGCAAGCACCGGATGGTCACGACGATCTTTTAAATTGGTTAAAGCTTGTTGCCACCATTGCAGTTTTTTCAGACTAGGGTAAGGCTCTGAGTATAGCTCAGATGCCTTAAGCCATTGATATTTTAACTGATCCAAGGCATAAATAACTTGTGTCTTATCTTCCGAGCAATGCCGATAAGCATAGTAATAAATAGACCCTGGTTCTGGGGTGTTTTCGCTTAGACAAGCGTAGAGATAATCCACTGGCGTAATTGCTCCAAGTTTGAAATTTTCAAATCATAGTCATCATCATTCATCATATTTGCTTCATAACCATAATCAGCAAAAATGCGATAGCAATGCGCGTGTTTGGCAGCTAACATATCTGGCTTAGTATCCCCGATATAAGCTGCATGTTGCGGTATTTTATCAAGCGTTTTAAGTGCATGGATGATTGGCATAGGATGCGGCTTTTTATAAGATAAATCATCCGCACAAATCACAATTTTAGCATTCTGATATTGTGGCACTTTAGCAATCACGGCTTCAGTTAATTTACGCGTCTTACTGGTAACGATTCCCCAGCTAAGCTGTTGCTGATGTAACGTATTCATTAATTCATGCGCACCAGTAAAAGGGTGTGTCATCTCAGCGGCATGCTGTTGATAATGCATAAACGCATCATGCTTTAACGTATTCAATTGCTCACGAGTAAGCTGTTCATTAATTTTCTTTAGCAGGAATTCAACACCGCGACCGGCATGCTGCCTTAGTGTATCTGCGTTAAAGTCAACCTTGAGCTTATGACAGATAAAGGCATGCTTAATCGCATCAAAGATGCCATCTGATGAGTCCAATAAGGTGCCATCAAGATCAAATAACAACAAATTAAGAGGGTATTTAGGACGCCTTGGTAAATGCAGCGATGTAATTAACATCAGCATTACCTCCTAGAGATAGGTTTTTAGTCAGTGGGTTATAATGCACGCCTTTGATTTTAGTGACTCGAAGACCATATTTCCTGGCAGTATTAATTAACTCCAGAGGCTTAATATACTTACTATATTCATGCGTGCCTTTAGGAATAAGCCCCATGACATACTCCGCCATGACAATGGATAACGCAAAAGATTTGAAATTGCGATTTAATGTTGAGAAAAACACCCAGCCATCTGCTTTACAAAGCTCTGCACATGAACGAATCACACTCTCAGGATCAGGCACATGTTCAAGCATTTCCATACAGGTGACAATATCAAAGCTTTGCGGCTCATTTTGCGCTAGGTTTTCAACGGAGTCTTTTAAGTAACGAATGGCAAGCTTTGATTCTAAAAGATGAAGCTTGGCAACACTCAAAGAGGCTTCAGCAAGATCTAAGCCCGTAACACTTGCCTTTTTCTGAGCCATGGCTTCTGCCAAAATACCACCACCACAACCAATATCAGCAATATTTAATTGTGCCAAATCGCCTGCACATTCTTCAATAAACTGCATACGCAAGGGATTGACTTGATGCAATGTGCGAAACTCACCGTCTTCACACCACCATTGGTGCGCCAATGCACTAAATTTATTAATTTCAGTTTGATCAACATTCATGATAACTTATTGCTTCTATGTCGCTGTTTTAAAACTTATGCCATCATAACAAACCGCGCTATTGTTGTGATATAAAAAATTACCAAATAGCCAGAGGTTGAAATGTTCAGCTGATCGCTCGAAAAATAAATTATTAGCGCTATACTGGGAAAACGACACAAGTAATGGTAGTTGATAGCGACAAGGATGACGGATTTTGAAGATATTTGAGAAACTCAAAAAAGCCAAAAAAGCTAAAAAAGCCAACAGAATGAGTGAAGCCCGCAAGGTTAATAAACTCATCGGTAAAAAAATATTTTGGCGTGTGTTGATCAGTACTATTATTTTGCTTACCCTTGCCTCCCTAACCGTTTTTGTTTTGTCATTTTATCCTTTTTATCAACAAACACAGCGCACAATTAACCATTATTATGAAGAAGTATTAGATGGCTATAAAACAGAGATTCAACTGTCTTTATCAGAAGCGCGAAGCGTTGCATTACAGATAAGCAGTCGCACGCAAGCTGCATGGTTGACCGAAGAAATCGAGCGTAAATACCAATATGGTGATGCCATTATCGATGAGGTAAATGCTTTAAGGCAAATTTTGGCATCCGCCCTTTTCTCAAGTGTCGCTTTGCAATCAATACAGCGTTTTGAAAGTAATGGGCATTTATTGGTTGAAGTAGGGACCAAGCAACATCAACGATTTGATAAAAAAGCGCTTACATTTGCCATTGGCAATGATGGGCTCACTGCAGTGCTAACCAGTCCAATTTATACACAAATGGGACAAGATCGAAAGATTATTGGTTATGATCGGCTCTATTTTGACTTAAGTAAGCTACTGAATAAGTTTGAATCTGAAAGCCTAACACAACAGCGTGATTTTTATTGGTTTATCAAGGTTGGTAACTCATGGCAGGCAGTAAGCTCAGGTTTTGCCAACAACCTTATGACATTGCCAAGCGAAGTATTAACACAGTTAAAAACACAAGAACATTCCAACCTTTTGATCCAGGATAAAAAATACTATTTTGAGCGCATTAACGGGCAGCAAGTTTTAGCTTTAGGTGTAGATAAAAAAACAGTTGCTTCAAACGTTTGGCGGAATTTATCACATATCCCACTAACAATCCTTGGATTTGTTATTATTTTTATCTTATTGCTATACCTTTTATTGCGTCCTATGCTCAATAAAGTCATGGTTGAGAATAATCGATTTTATCAGTTATTGAACGAGGATGAACATACCGCATTGCCAAGCCGCAGATACTTTGAGACCGTGTTTGAAAAAATCCTTATAGACGAGACAGCCAACAATAAAAAAATTGCCTTATTGCATATTGATATCGATCATTTTAAAAATATCAATGACAGCTTTGGCTACTATTTCGGTAATATTGTATTGCGTGAGATTGCCACACGTCTAAAATCAAGTACGCGCAAAAGTGACTTTGTCGCACGTATTGGCGGTGATGAGTTTGTGATTGTCCTTAAAGACATTCGCACACTCGATGATGTTAAGCTTGTTATCAATCACTTGTTTGCAGTTGTTCACCAGTCAATTTTAGTCAACGATTACCCCATTAGCCTTAAAGCAAGTATAGGTGCAGCAATATCGCCAGAGCATGCGAGTGATCGTGAGACATTAATGCAATATACCGATATGGCAATCAGAGATTGTAAAAAAGCCGGCGGCAATAGTTACTGTATCTTTAATGAAAATATCGGTGCACGTTATTTCCGTCAACTTGAGCTGGGTAAGCACCTAGCTAATGCTATTAAAAACAATGAATTTTACCTTATGTTTCAGCCGATCATTCACTTGAATGATCAACAACAAATGCACTTTGAAGTGTTGCTTCGTTGGCATAATCGTTATTTGGGGGAGGTGTCACCCGGTGAATTCATCCCTGTTGCCGAGGAACTCAAGCTGATTGTTGAACTAGGCGCTTGGGTTATTCGCCAAGCATTTTACCAACTGTATCAGTGGCATGAGGATGAAGCAATCATTCACAAACCACGCATTTCAATTAATCTCTCAGCCGTACAAATCAATAATCCTTCGGTTTTATTGGCATTCTTAGAGCTCTTAATGGCACAAATGACTATTCCCAGTGAATATATTACCTTTGAGGTCACTGAAACGGTGATTATGGAAAATTTAGACAATACATCGCAAGTGCTAAATACCCTTAAAAATATGGGGTTTAAAATATCCATTGATGATTTTGGTACGGGTTTTTGTTCGCTAAGTTATTTGATTCATGCACAGATTGATAACATTAAAATTGATAAAATCTTTATTGATGACATGCTAACCAATATCAACAGTAAGCTTATTGTTGAAAGTATCATTGACTTGAGTCACCGTCTAGGGAGTACTGTGGTTGCTGAAGGTGTTGAAACCATTGAGCAATATCAACTATTAAAGAAAGTGCACTGCGACTACATTCAAGGCTACTATTTCAGCGTGCCGTTGTCAGCCTATGATGCAACCCACTTTATCGAGCACAAACCGCATCATCAATTGTTTTAATTCTCATTTAACAATGCTACGATAATTGCCTATATAAAAGCAGCTTTGGAAACCAGTAAATGGCAATCTCGCAGCAGGAATTAAAGCATATTCTTATGCTTTCAAAACTTAGCGCCAAGCCGGAAGAGTTGGCACAGTTTGAATATGATCTGAATAATATTTTTAATCTATTTGATAATCTTAAGTTGGTCGATACGCATGATATTAAACCCATGATCTCACCATTATTAAGTCATTATCCAGCGCGTGAAGATGCACCTCAAATGCAAAATCATACAGCCGACTTTGAGCGTATAGCACCTGAGTTTACTAATCAGCATTTCATCGTGCCAAAAGTCATTGAATAAGAGGAAGTTTCGTGAGTATTTTAAAAACATTGCGTCAAAAGCTTGATGACAAAACCATGAGTGCAGTCGAGCTCACCACAGATTATTTAAGAGAAATAAAATATAAAAATAACTTATTAAACGCCTTTATATCAGTCAATGAAGCCAAGGTTTTAGCACATGCCAAAGAAATGGATGATTTAATTACCAAAGGCAAGGCAACACTATTAACAGGGATTCCTATCGCACACAAAGATAATCTGTGTACTGATATATTAACCACAACTTGTGGGTCAAAAATATTAAGCAATTATCAATCCCCTTTTAATGCCACGGTAGTCGATAAGCTTAAAAATCAAGGCATGACATTGCTCGGTAAAACGAATATGGATGAATTTGGTATGGGCTCAACCAATGAGCATAGTTTTTTTGGCGCGGTGAAAAATCCTTATGATTTAAATTGCGTTCCAGGCGGGTCATCTGGTGGCTCAGCCGCTGCAGTTGCCGCAGGACTCACCCCCTTTGCCACAGGAAGTGATACTGGCGGATCAGTAAGACAACCGGCAAGCTTCTGTGGTATTACCGGAATAAAGCCAAGCTATGGCACCTTGTCGCGCTATGGCTTGGTGGCTTATGGTTCGTCTTTTGATCAAGTTGGCGTATTGGCGCATTATGCTGAGGATTGTGCCTATTTGTTACAGGAGATGACGGGTAAGGATGAGAAAGATGGCACAAGTATCGCAACCGATCCAGATTTTTTCACTAAATCACTACAGCAAGATGTAACGAACCTGACCATTGGTGTTGATGGGCAGTTATTATCAAAGCTCTCAGCTGAGGCACAAGCACTATTTCAGGAATGTATTGTTATTTACCAAAAGCAAGGTGCGAAGATTAAAGATATTCAACTGCCTGATTTACAAGCTGCTGTGTCAAGCTATTATGTGTTGGCACCGGCTGAAGCTGCCACGAACTTGGCACGCTTTGACGGGGTGCGTTATGGCTATCGCAGTCCACATGCAAATACGTTAGATGAGCTGTACATCAATAGTCGCACAGAAGGGTTTGGTGCCGAGGTCAAACGCCGCATTGTCATTGGCAACTATGTATTAGCCGCAAGTCAATACGATGCTTACTATCACAAAGCCCAACAGGTGCGTGCCAAATTAAAGCAAGACCTTGATATGATCTATCAAAGTGTCGATATGATTTTACTGCCTACAGCCGCAACAACAGCACCCAAACTTGGCGCACAAAAGGATCCTGTAACAACCTATTTGTCAGATATGTATACATTGATTGCCAATTTAACAGGGGCGCCTGCAATTTCATTTCCTATTGGGCAAATTGCTCATATGCCGTTTGGCGCACAACTAATGGCAAATAATTTCCAAGATCATTTATTATTGCAAGTAGTCTGTGCATTTCAGCGTGAGACTACCTTTCACCTACCACAGCCATTATTACAAGGAGTCGGGGCATGAGTTATGAAATGGTTATTGGACTTGAGGTACATGTCCAGCTTCAAACACAAGCCAAAATCTTCTCAAATGCGGCGACTCTTTATGGTCAAGAGCCAAATACACAGGTGAGCTTTCTTGATATCGCCTTACCAGGAACGCTACCCGTTGTTAATAAACAAGCTATCGATATGGCAGTGATGTTTGGCTTAGCGGTTGATGCAACAATTTCAAAAAACAGCTTTTTCGCACGCAAAAATTATTTCTATCCAGACTTACCCAAAGGCTATCAAATCAGTCAATCCAATAATCCAATTGTGCAGAATGGTCAGCTTGAGATTACAACAAATAAGGGTGTTAAAACCATTCGCATTGAACGCGCCCATCTTGAGGAAGATGCGGGCAAATCAGTGCATAATTTTATTGCCGATCAAACCGGTTTAGATTATAACCGCGCCGGCACACCACTATTGGAGATTGTGACACATCCTGATTTTCGCAGTGCGGAGGAGGTGATCTGTTATCTTAAAGACCTTCATCAACTGGTACAGCATCTGGGCATTTGTGATGGCAATATGCAAGAAGGATCATTTCGCTGTGATGTTAATTTATCGATTCGCAAACCCGGTGAGGATCTTGGCACAAGAGCTGAGCTTAAGAATATCAACTCATTTCGCTTTATTGAGAATGCCATTCATTATGAGTATCAGCGTCAAGTCAATGTCCTTGACAAAGGTGGCGTAATCACGCAAGAAACAAGGCTTTATGATCCAGATAATAATGAAACGCGAAGTATGCGCAGTAAGGAAAATGCCTTTGATTATCGTTATTTCCCTGATCCTGACTTATTGCCTATTATCTTATCTAATGAAGAAATTAAAAGCATACATGCACAGATGCCACCATTGCCAAAAGTGCGCCGTGAAACCTATGCCAAGGCGCTTAATGCTGATGAAGTCAATTTTCTAATGGATAACCCGACAGTCGCGGATTACTATGATACATTAACAAAAAGCATTCCGGCAAAAACCGCATATAACTGGGTTGCTGTTGAGTTGCAAGCCGTGTTTAATCGTGCGCAAAGCACATTTGATGCCAGACGTGTACCTGTTGAAATATCGATTGAGCTAATTGCATGCGTTGATAAGGATGAGATTTCTTTAAAATCGGCTAAAGCTGTATTGCAACACTATTATGATCAGCCGCAGGCGATACAAAACATTATTGATCAATTAGGCGTGCGCCAAAGCAATGACCTAGGATTCGTTGAAAGCTTGGTTGATGAAATACTCGCGCAAAACCCACAACAAGTGCAAGACTATCGCGCCGGAAACAAGAAACTTTTAAGTTTTTTTGTCGGACAAATCATGAAAAATAGCAAAGGCAAAGCAAATCCTAAGCAAGTGAATGAAATATTGAATAAGAAGTTGAATGGATAACTTCCGTATTTAAGGATATAAATGTGCGTATAAAACACTGGGTACTATTAATCTTAATCATCGTTTTATTTGTGGTATTGGTGCTATGATGCGTATTTTTTCTAAACTTACCTTAATTGTGATATGTATTGTATTAGGAGCCAGTTGGGCTTGGTTTTATCAGCATTATAATGCGAGTGATAATGCAAAATTCTACCCAAGTGTCGCCCAAGTGAAAACGATTAGCCAACTAGCGAGTCTGCGCTTAGAGCTTAGTCAAATTGAACAGTTTGAAGACAAAGGCTGGTTTGTTGATACTCGAGCATCTTATTATATTTATGCTTCGGTTTTATTGGGTGTTGATCTTGAACATCTGCAAATAAATATCGATAAAACACGCAAAATACTAACAATCAAACTACCTTTACCAACTGTGTTGAGTATTGAGATTAACCATCAACGCTCACACTTGATTACCAAACAAGACTACACCTTTGGTGTCATTCCGCGTTTAGGGGTGATCAATACTGATCCTAAAGACCAAGTACCGGATAAAGCCTATTTACTCGCGCAGCAATCAATGCGTCATTTGGCAATGAGTGATCAATATATCGCACAAGCACAAATGCAAATTGCCAAGATATTACAAGAAATGTATCAACCATTTGACTGGAAAGTTAAAATCAAATGGTGCCAAGGTGAAGTATGCCCTTAAAACAAAAAGCTCTAAAACGCCAGATCATCAAAACATTTATCATTTATGTCATTTTATATGGCTTGATTGCCGCATTAAGCGCGTGGATCCCTTTTATGGCCTTTGGCGTGCTGCTTGGTGGTATCTCAATTGCGATTGCAGCAATTGTTGTAGCCACCTTGCGTGTTATAGATCACTATCATGCCAAAGACTATAGGATTGGAATCAAAAAATTTGCTCTTGCTATTGTGGTCTTAGTGTTAATTGATGTTATATACACCCTGATTGTTACCATAAATTGGAGTTAATTTATAATGGACAAACAAACGATATTAATTACCGGCTGCTCACATGGCGGTATCGGTTATGCCACGGCGAAATACTTAAAAACACAAGGCTATCGCGTTTTTGCCTCATCAAGAAAGCAAGAGGACGTTGAAAAACTCACTGCTGAAGGTTTTGAAACTTACTTAATTGATGTGTTAGATGATGCGCAAATAGATGCTGCATTGGCTGATATTCTACACAAAACTGGCGGCACTTTAGATGTGTTATTTAATAATGCCGGTTTTTCACAAGCCGGGCCTTAGAGGATATCCCCACAAAACACATCAAAGAGCAGTTTGATACGAATTTTTGTAACTGCCCAGCAGCTTGTTAATTGAACTGTGGGATTTTGCCATTAAAGACACCTGCAATGGTA
>JAQCCA010000270.1 GCA_027621155.1 Pseudomonadota bacterium
GGTGGCTACTTAAGGGAGTGTTTATGTTTGGTTTAATGATTAAAAAGAAAGGCTACGAGCTAATCAAAATAGATGAATTAGCTGAAATTAAGAAAAGCAGCAAAACGCAAAATGACTTTGTGGCTTTGTATGTTGAGTTAGAGAAGCAATACAAAACTGATTCAATGAATCTTGCCAGTGAAAACGAGCTGTTAAGCAGTGAGCTTAAACAAGCGCAATCTGATTTAGCTAAGGCTTTGGGTGAAAGAGAGGCGTTTAAGGCTGAAGTTGATAAGCATGACCGTAAGTTAAAGGCAGCAGCAGAGGAATGCTTTAAGCAATCATACGAGGACTACAAAAGAGCTTACATTGATCATCACATGTTAAAAATAGACCATGACGCTCACCATGGTAGTGGCAGCTATTACGAGATTTACGAAGAGCGTAGGCAAAATGCGATAGATGATTTTGTTGATCGCAATATAGATGCTTTATCTGGCAGTGATATTTATTACATCAAAAAGCAATACGGTTATGAGTCTGACCATGAACCTTACACCGAGGTTGACGAGGTAATAGGTGAGACGATGACGATCTGGGATATTGTGCGTAAACAACAGGAGTAATTGCCAATGAAACAAAAAAATAACAATCAAAAGAAAAACAACAACGACAACAAAAGCCTATCATGTGGTGAGAGGTTTGCATACGGTTGTGTTTTCGCGCGCGGTTGTTGTTGTTGTTGTTTTAATTGTTTTTATATTGTTTTAAATGTTTTCGGCATGCTGTATTGCTTTCTGCGTAAGGGTTTGCGAGTGGTAAATGTGCGGGATTTAGTACTAAAGGTGCGGGATTTAGTACTTTACTGTGCGGGATATAGTACCAAAGGTGCGGGATTTAGTACTTTACTGTGCGGTATTTGGTACTCAATTTTAGGTAAATGTGCGGGATTTAGTACTCAATTTTTATTAATGTGCGCTAACATTTATAGCGCACATTATGATATATTGTGGGGGATTTATGAATAAAGGGAATGTTATTGTGCTAGAGGATATGAAAGATTTTTATGTGGTAAAACACAACAATTTAGTTGAGGCTTATTATTCTTTGGGCTGTATACACCAGAAAATGGTTTTATTGCTAGCATCACTGGTTAAGCCCACAGATGAGCGATTTAATGAGGTTACATTTAAAGCTAAAGACTTAATGGAAATATTGGGTATATCTTCAAAAAATTATCGCTATCTTAGAAGTCAAACCAACACATTGGCAGGCAATGTTATTGAAATGGTTTTAAACAATGGCAAAGAATTAAGGCAGGCACCATGGTTGTCATATGCAAATTACTCTAAGGAAGATAATGATGTAATTGTAAAATTCAAGCTTAACGAAGCAATACAGCCATTTATTTTGCAATTAACAGGTCATTTCACAAAGTATCGTTTATCTGCGGTAATGACATTATCGAGTAGTTATTCTATTAGGCTTTATGAGCTATTAATACAGTATTTAAAAGTTGGCGAACGCACTGTTAATCTTGATAGATTAAAAAAGATGTTAGCTATCAATGGAAAGAAGCATCAACGATACCCAGACTTTAGACGGCATGTTTTGATTCAAGCACAAAAAGAACTGCAAGAGAAAAGTGATATATGCTTTGACTTTGAACCATGCAAAAATGGAAAAGCGGTTGACTCAATCAAATTTATTATTAAGCGCAATGATGATTATATTAAGGCAATTGCAAAGAAAAATAATATTGAAAATATAGATGAATTAACAGCTTCTTTTGATAGTGACAAAAGCCCTTTAGATGGTTTGGCAAAAAATTACGATGATGAATTTTCCAATCAGATTATGGGTAATATAGGTAATAATAGTGATGAAGAGTTGATTCAGGTACTTGTTGCTAAATTTGGATTAATTGCTAGTGAGGTTAACAACCTTATTTCATCGTATGGAACAAATAAGCTTTGGGAAAAATACCATTACTATCACTACAAAAAAGATTCGATCAAAAACCCAACAGCATGGTTCATTAACGCTGTCATCAAAGACTATAGCACCGCTGATATGAAGCAAACTAAAACGCTAGACGTTGACTGGAGCGACTTTAACCTAGAGGAAACTAGGTTAACGGATTTAAAAAACGAATTAATCCTGCTAAATGATATTCTCAAAGAAGCACAAGAAAACCTAGCTAGTCCAGTCTGCGAGTATAGTTCAGCTTTGCGTGAGCAATACCAAACACAAATTAAGGGCACTGGCTCAAAGATTGCCAATATTCAAAAAGAGATCAAGGAGTTAGAGAGTCATGTCAACTAAAAAGCCCGTGGAGCTAACGCCAGAGGAAAAAGACATTAAGTATTTGAAGTCACGTTATCACGAGCTTGTGATGGACAAAAACAGCTATCTCCATGATTTGCATTCTCCAGTAGCGCAATGCTCGGAAGAAATAGCTGCTGTCTATCATCGCAAGATAGCTGAGATTGATGGATATATTGAGAAAATCAAAGACCAGTTGATTGAGCATGGATTTACATTGCATCGAGGTCAGTGGATATGAAGCTAAAACTTAAAATACAGCGCAGCTTCAGAAAGAGCATTGAACTTGACGGCAACTTGCTCACACTGCCACAGCATTTGCCAGAGATCGAGCAATACCAAGATGTGACCATATACGACCCAGAAAAGCAGTTTTTTGTTGTGGCGGTGAATTTTCACTACAACGAATATTGCTATTGTGGGGCGTATTTCTATTTTGATGATGAAGTTAAGGCTGTATTAGCAAAGGCTAGCGTGGATCAAGCTGTCAATGG
>JAQCCA010000028.1 GCA_027621155.1 Pseudomonadota bacterium
TTAATCGATGATGTAGCAAATGCTTGGACAATAATCGATATCAATGTTGATGCTTGGTTTTTAGATGGCTTTGCTCCGGCTAAGAATCCTGATATGTGGTCGGATGATTTATTTAAAGAAATATATCGTTTAAGTCATGGTGAAACGAGCTTGTCTACCTTTACCGCGGCGGGTTTTGTTAAACGCGCGCTAGAGACTCAAGGTTTTGAAGTCAAAAAACAAAAAGGCTTTGGTCATAAGCGTGAGATGATTTGTGCTGTTGTTAAAGATACACAAAAGTTGGCGCAAACCAAGATTAAACCCTATTTTGCCAAACCGCAGTGGACACTTAAGAACAATCAGAAAGTTGCAATTATTGGTGCCGGAATGGCGGGGTGCGCGCTAGCCTATGAGTTAAGTCAGTTAGGCTTTGAGATTGATTTATTTGATCAATATGATGATATTGCGCAAGGTGCCTCAGGTAATCCTTATGGGATATTAAAACCTTATATTACAGCCGATGCTAACATCTCTGATAGCTTTCATACCCAAGGCTTTGTGCATACCAGAGATTATATATTGAAGCATAAAAGCGAGATTGATTTTAGAGAATGTGGCGCTTTGGAGTTATTAAGTGATAAAAAAACACAGTTGCGTTTTGATAATTTTATTAAAAAGCGTGGTTCTCTTGAGGGTTTGCTGCAAATCGTTAATGTAGTAACAGCTTCTGAAATAGCAGGCTGTAATATTTCATCAAGCTGCGCTTATTACCCAACGGCAATGATGGTTAATCCTTACTCGTTATGTCAGAGCCTCATTTGTAATAGCAAAAATGTAAACTTGTTTTTATCGCATCGCTTAGAGGAGTTTATCAAATCAAATAATGCATGGCAGCTGAGCTTAACTGATAACAAAAACAATCAAAAATCGTTAGCATACGATGCGGTGGTTTTTGCTGGCAATGCCTTGCTTATAAAAGATCTTGAGGCATTTAAACATATAAAGGTTTATCCGTCATATGGACAAATTACTCAGGTGCAAACCTTGTTAAATAATAAAACAATTGTGCTTGATAAAGGCTATATTTTGCCAAGTGTAAATGATAAACAGCTTATTGGTGCGACGTTTCGTGATAATAATGATTTAATGGCTGAAGTACGTGAGAGTGATCACAATGTTAACTTGGCACAGCTAGATCATGTTATTGATCCGTCAGTAGATGTGAAAATTATCTTGGGACGTGTGGCATTGCGCTGTGTCACTGCTGATCATGTGCCGATGATAGGTGCAATTGCTGATAACGTGAAGTTCGTTGAGCAGTACTATCAACGTTTACAAAAGGGTGTTATTTTAAAAGCATTGCCTCAGATAGAGTACCTCTCAGGGCTTTATTTGTTGACTGGTTTTGGTTCAAAAGGATTATGCTCAATGATGTATGGCGCTAAGATGTTAGGTCAATTGATGAGCAATGGATGCCAAGCGTCGACGCCAAATTATCTTATAGAGGGATTGCATCCCTTAAGGTTTAATATAAGAACTTTTAAAAAGAGATAAGCTTTTCTTCAAGTTTTAACTATAATGACGGTTGATAATGTAAGAATAATAAATGGATATTAAAAGATCATGGGAATAGAGAAATCGCCGATAACAAACAAGCCAAGTAAAACGATATTAATTACTTTATTTGTTGCTGCTGGATTTATTCTGGCATATCCGCAAGCAATGATGGATATCTATTTGCCGGTATTGCCTTATTTGGATAAAGCATTAAATACATCAAAAGAAATGGTGCAGTATACGGTAGCATTTTTCCTGTTGGGTAGTGCGATTTCACAACTTATTTCAGGTGTGTTATCCGATCGCTTTGGGCGTGTGCGCATACTAATTTTAGGCTTACTTATTACGATGTTAGGTAGTGCTTTGTGCCACGTTGAGCATACGATAGAATGGATGCTTGTTGGACGGATTTTACAAGGCATTGGCGCTGGTATGGCGGCTGTGTTAGCACGTGTCATCGTTGCGGACTCTTTTCAAGGCAAAGCTTTTTCAAAAATCTATGCGCTTCTTATTGCATTTTCAGTATTTACTGTATCAATTTCTCCAGTGATCTCAGGCTACTTAATGCAATACCAAGGATGGCATAGTGTCGTTAGCTTTATGTTTTGGTATGCTTTGATCATTGCGTTAATCGTAGGTTTTGGATTGATTATTGGCAGAAATGCCATTAAATCAACTACTTCACATATAAAAATAAATATCGCACAAGTAATAAAAATCATGTTTAATCTACGTTTTCTAAGTGCTACGTTAGTGATGTTTTTTGTTTATGGTGTTGTTGCTAGTGTGCTTTTAACTTACCCTTATATTTTTGTTCAAGTTTACCATATGCCGGTTGCAGCATTTGGTTGGGTTATTGCATTAGTTATTTTATGTATGCTCATTGGTGCATGGCTAAATAGTATACTCCTTAAAAAATATACGATGATGACGTTGGTTAAAGTGGCATTCATTGTCATGTTTATTAGCATGATTGGTGTGACCTTATCATCGAATACCAGTACTTATATTACTGATATTATCTGTCTATCTGTGTTTTGGCTTGTCTATCTTTGGGTTTATCCCAATATGATTGCCATTGCAACATCCGTTTACCCAGAATATAAAGGCACAACAATCGCGATCTTTAGCTTCATTCAGATTATTGGTGGCTTTGTATTTACCGCGCTAGGTGCTTGGCATGTCTTAGATACGGTTTATGAGCTTGGCGTTACTGGCATGAGCGGATTACTGTTAGCGTTAATCTCTTTTTTCATTTTGCAACGCTCAAGCCTATAAATTCAATTTACCCTTTTAAGCCACAACATATAAATGACTAAAATAATGATGCTTAAGCTTGAGAGAAAGGTAAAAGCAATCGGCATTGACAATATATCGCTAAAGGGTAATACCGTTACAATTGCTGTGATAAGTGAAGCCGCACCCATTTGAAAAAAGCCCATCATTGCTGAAGCAGATCCTGCTGTTAGGGTAAAAGGAGCAAGTGCTTTGGCGGTGGCGATTGGAATAACAAAAGATATGCCAGTAAAAAGAATGATTACTGGTGTTAATAAGCTATATAAATGAACGATGTTGAGTGACATAAAACACAAGAGCATAATCGCACCTATAAGGCTAATAGTCATGCCAATGAGTAAGATTCCATTTTGACTGATCTTATGTACCAAATAAGTGCATAATACCGAGCCAATCATAAATGCCAGTACAATTCCTGCAGCAATGACGATAAACCAGATTTTGTCTAAGTGTAGTATGTTAATGACAATGCCTGGCGCTTCAACTAAGCAGGCATAAACCATACCGATATTAAGCCCTAATAAGCATAGATAAACAAAATAACCTCGTGCTTGATATAACTTAAAATAGTTAATAACTAGCTTCTTGGGACGTGTTGCACCATAGTTCTTTTGGCGTAGTGTCTCAGGAAAGAGAAAAATCACTGCAATAAGCAATATAATGGCTAAGACAAATAACACAATAAAATTTGTCTGCCATGAGATAAAGGTGCCGACAATCGCACCAGCACCTGGGGCAATAGCAAAAGCGGCATTCATCTTGGCAAATACTTTGCCTTGATCTTTTAAAGAAAATGCATCGCGCACGGCGGCACTTGAGATAACAGCACCAGCACAGGCGCCAAACCCTTGTAGGAAACGAGCAAAAATCAATAGGGTGATATTGGGACTTACGAGGCACACCGTTGAGCCAATAAGGAAAATAACCGCACCAATAATCATAATCGGTTTACGCCCAAATCGGTCAGAAAAAGGACCATACAGTATCTGGCTAATGGAATAACCTAAGAGATAAAATGTAATGGTTAATTGAACATTATGGTAAGGTGTATTAAAGGCTTCGGCAATGCTTGGCAAAGAGGGGGCATAGATCGTGTCACCAAAGGGCCCCACTGAAATCATCAGCACCAGAATAAATAAAGAGGGAGCAATAAATGCCGCAATTTTCTGTGAAGTGTTTGTGCTAGACATTTACAAGATGTTTTTATAGTTGGATAGCAGCAAGTGTGCCACTGTTGGTTTGGACAACGATCGATTTGCCCGCAGCAATAGGTGTGGCGCTAATACCATCACCACCAATTTCAACACGAGTGAGATACTTACCTGTTTCGGCATTGAAGATATGCACATAGCCTTCGTAATCACCCACGGCAATCATGTTATTAATATATAAAGGCGCTGATGGCTTACGTCCTTCAAGCTCAGTGGCTTGCCAGAGCTTATCACCTGTTTTGAGATTATAAGCGGTAATGTCACCTTTAGTATCAGTTGTAAAAATAGCCTTTTGTCCTAATGCTATATTGCGATAAATAGACGCTTTTTTCTGCCAGTTCATGCTACCTAGTTTAGTGTTAAAACTAATCAAGTTACCTTGGAATGTCGCGACATATAGCGTGTCATTATGAATGATAGGTGTGGCAGTAATATCAACCATCTGTTGCGCAGGTGAACCTGATTGAGGCAAGGCAATCGGGTTATCCCATTGTTTTTCACCGGTGGCTGTTTTTAGGCCCCATAAGCTTCCAGATGAAGTACCAGCAATTACTAAGCCTTGATAAACGATAGGTGAGCTGTTGCCAACTAACATTAAATCAGGCGTAGCAATGCTTTGTGTCCATAGTTGCTTACCATCTTTAAGATTATATGCTGAGATACTGCCATCATGTGTTTGTGTGTAGATGACATTGTCAACAATAGTCGGTGCTGAGAATAAGCTACTTGGTAATGCGCTTTGCCATAGTAATTTGCCAGAGCTGGTATCTACTGCTACTAATGTACCACGCAAGCTACCGGCAACGGCAACATTACCACTAACAGCAACCGCTGAGCTTAACTTAAGTTTTGTATCGGCTGACCATAAACGTTTGCCTGTTGTTGCATTTACTGCTGAGATATATCCGTCATAGCTTGATGTGTAGATCACACCATTTTCAATCGCGGGTGTTAGCGTTAAATCGATTTGCCCATCATTGCCATTACCGATATTGGTATCCCAGACGTATTTAGCATCTAAGCTTGATTTAAACTCTACAAGTGGCTTAGGTGGTGTGTCATTACTTTTATTACCACAAGCAACTAAAGTGCCGCCAAATACAGCAATCAGTGCGGTGCTTAGAATAATTTTTTTAGTATTTTTGATTGTTAACTTTGTCATATGTTTATCCGTTATCATTTGCTTAATGCAGCAAGATTATCGATTTTCATTTGTAATAAGCTTTTAATATTTGCTAACTCTGGCTTGTCGGCTTGAGATAGTGCGCTTTGCCAGTATGTTTTCGCTTTGGCATAATCTTTGTTGGCAAAATAAGCATCACCTAATAGCATATTGCTTGAGAGACTAAAGCCCGCCAATGTGATGCTATTGAGTGTTGCAATGGCGTCAGCTGTTTTGTTTTGCGCTAATTCAACGCGGGCAAGGCGAAGCTTGGCAATCGCTTGAAGATTTGGATTAAGCGTATTATCAGCGACCTGCTTAAGGCTCACTGCTGCTTGATCTAATTGATTTTTCAAAACCGATTGCTTAGCAATTTCCAAACGCGCAAATTCAGCATAAATTGATTTAGGATAAAGCGTAATCAGGTTTTGTGCTTGATTTAAAATCGCCTCTGAATTACTTGATGCATTATCAGCAATAAGGGCTAAGTTTTGGTAAAGCTCAGCTGCTTGCACATTATTTTCAAGCTTTCTTTTTTGCCAATATTGCCAAGCGATGATAAGTATTAAAATAACGCAAATTAGTGTTACTAGCTTCGAGCCATATTTTTTCCATAAAAGCTTTACTTCATCTAACTCATTATTATCCAATTGTTCAGCCATATTTGTTGTTCGTCTTGATCAAAACATTGTGTGGCAATATATCATAAAGCTTGGTGTCACTGTAGTATATTATTGGCTTTTGCTAGATAAAAACGGCAAAATGTTTGGGGTAAGTGATATCGGTTGCGCTAAATAATCTGTTGTGCATTTTGTACCAGTATTCGATGTATTTGATCTTTAGAAAGATTAAAAATGTCAACCAAAAGATCGCGTGTTTGCAATAGAGATAATGGTGTGTTTATTTCGTTAGCACTATTTGGCATGGGCATATCAGGTGAGTCGGTTTCCAGTAAGATATTTTCAATGCCTATACGTTTTAAAACATTGGGTAATTTGCTATTTGGGTAATGCAAAATACTGCCAATACCTAGTTTAAAGCCAAGATCGCAATAGGCTTTTGCGATATTAAAGCTACCAGAGAATGCGTGAATAATACCACCATGCGTAAAGTGATGATGTTTTAATGTGGCAATCACTTCATGATGTGCTTTAACACTGTGAATGATCACCGGTTTTTGTAAATCTTGGGCAATCGCTAATTGTTCATTAAAAAAGAATACTTGCTGATCGAAACTCTCGATAAAGCGCTTATCTAAACCGATTTCACCAACCAGTGGAATGTGATGCGCTAAAAGCCACTGTTTCATTGCGTTAAGGTGCTCTTGTTGATGTTGTTCAACAAAACATGGATGTAAGCCCAATGCCGGTGTGATTAATGGGTATTCTAAACTTAAATCAATGACTCTTTGCCAGTTGCTAAAAGCTACAGACGGATTAATAAAGTGAGTAATATCCTGCTCAACACAATGATCTAAAAGATTGTTGCGCATGCGATCAAAACAAGGAAAATCAAGATGGCAATGACTGTCTGTAAGCATAAAAGCAAGTGTTATTTACAAATCATGCACAATATTGTAATGCAAATACATGTTTTATTGCTATAGTCAATAAGGGTTTGATGTTCAATGGAGGAAAGATAATGGAGTTTATTCATCATATAGTAGCGTCAATCAATAGTTATGTATGGGGTCCATACATGTTAGTGCTTATCTTAGGCGTTGGTTTGTTTTTGATGTTAGGCTTAGCGTTTTTGCCGTTAAGGAAACTAGGGTTTGGTTTTAAGTTATTATTTAGATGTCACTCAAATGACACTAAAGAAAAAGCAGGGGAAATCTCGCCTTTTCAAGCATTGATGACGGCACTCTCGGCAACGATTGGAACAGGTAATATTGCAGGGGTTGCAACGGCCATTGCCATTGGCGGACCAGGCGCAATATTCTGGATGTGGTGCACGGCATTAGTTGGCATGGCAACGAAATATTCCGAAGCGGTATTAGCGGTAAATTTTCGTGAGGTAGATCAAAAAGGGGCTTATGTTGGTGGTCCCATGTATTACATCAAGAATGGTTTAGGCAAACGTTTTGTTTGGCTTGGTATACTTTTTGCTATATTTGGTTCTATTGCTGGGTTTGGTATTGGTAATATGGTGCAGATTAACTCAATGGCAGATGTCATGAGTCAAAACTTATATATTCCCAGTTATGTTACTGGGACATTTGTTGCATTATTAGTTGCCTTAGTCTTGCTCGGTGGCATCAAGCGAATTGCCGAGGTTGCCAGTAAGATTGTTCCTTTTATGGCAGTGGTCTATTTTGTCAGTTGCTTTATCGCAATTGTTTTAAATATCAGCGCTTTGCCAGAGGCTTTTGCTTTAATTTTAAACCATGCATTTAGTCCAATTGCTGCCACTGGTGGCTTTGCCGGCGCTGGTGTGATGCTTGCCATTCAGATGGGTGTCGCGCGCGGCGTATTTTCCAATGAAGCAGGTTTAGGATCTGCCCCTATTGCACATGCTGCAGCTAAAACCAATAGCCCCGTGAAGCAAGGCACGATTGCGATGCTTGGGACATTTATCGATACGATTGTTATTTGCACGATGACAGGTTTTGTCATTATCTTATCTGGGCAGTGGAATGGTGGTTTAAATGGTGCAAGTCTCTCATCAGAGGCGATGAATACCTTAATGCCAAATTTTGGCGCCTGGGTAATTACCTTTGGTTTGATTTTGTTTGCATTTACGACAATTCTAGGTTGGAGCTACTATGGTGAGCGCTGTGTTGAGTTTTTGTTTGGTGTGAAGGCGATTATTCCATTTCGGATAATTTGGGTTATTGCAATTCCAATTGGTGCGGTGTTAAAGCTTGATTTTGTGTGGTTATTAGCAGATACCCTAAATGGCTTAATGGCGCTACCCAACTTGATTGCATTGTTATTATTAAGCCCGGTAGTATTTAAGTTATCTTATGCCTACTTTCGTAAAAATACGCATAGTTCCCCCAAAAAATAATCATTAGTTTTTATCAATCTGAATTGATAGTGCATGAATTTGGGTTTGCATGAGCTCACCTAAACAAGCATAGATTGATTGATGTGCCTTTAATGTGCTAAGTGAACTAAGCTGTTCACTGGCAATTCGTAATTTAAAGTGCGATTTCCCAGCTTGAAACTGTTTATGCTTTTGATGTTTATGCGTCTCGTCAATAAGCTCTAATGTAGAAGGTGAGAACGCTTTCTCAAGTTTATCAATAATCTCTTTATCTAATGTGTTCATATAATCATCGGATGATGCGTGTTGGTGTAATAATGGTGTCCATTTTAATATCCCAATCATTCATTGCAATGGACTTATGTTGAAATTTATCAAATTGTTGCTCATCAAAAGCAATGCCAACAAATTCAGTTTGATTAAAGGTTTTGCATAATGCTAATGAGTTATCATAAAACCCACCACCCATACCAATGCGATTTCTATGTGAATCAAAGCCAACCAATGGCACGATAATCATATCAAGCTCCCATGGGGCTAAAATGTCTTCAGCAATAATGGCTCTTCTAGGTGATATTTATTAAGTCGCTTGCTCTTTGTTTGTTGGGCAAAAAAAAGTTGACGCTTTTTAAATGGGTGTAATCCCGGATAGTAAAGCGCGTGAGTTTTACTTAAAATCTCATCAATCCATCGTGGTGAAATTTCCTCATCAGATGCGTAGTAGCTTGCTATTTTTTTCGGACTTGAAGTTAATAAATAATCATAATAGTCAAAAAACTTCCTTTGCAGTTCTTTAGCATATGTTGTTTTTTGAGTCTTAGGAATTGCTTGCCGTTGTCGGCGTAAAGCTTGGCGAATATTTTGTTGCATAGCAAATATAAATATCAGAAATAAGGCTCATTGTATGGGAAAAAATACAAATAAGTCGATGCAAAATTGCAGGTTGTAAAAATAAATTTAGCCGCGTGTATAAAATCTGCTTAAAAATATTTTCAATATCAGCAAAACGGTATATGCTGTTTTTGTCTTTTTATTAAACGTTATGTGTCAATCACCGTCCATATTTGTGGTGATTATAGATACAATAATAGCGATGACAGAAAGATTTAAGGAAAGAACAGGGGAAGTATATAGAACAGTATAGAAAAGGAAGTTGGTAATACAGGAGGAAAATATGACAATTCAACGTCTACAGGATCAATCAAAAGCATTGACAGAAGTAATTACACTCTTTTCAAAAGAGGCTAAAGTCTACGCACAAGATATTGATAACTTGGCAAGTCAATATTATTTAAGGATGACGCTAGAGGAGAAGTGCCAACATCGTTTTGATGGCGCGGTAGATGTAGTAATGGGCATGGCAACAGTGGCTGCGACGTTTTTTGGCGGTCCATTGGGTTATGCGATTGCTACCAGTGTTACCAGTATCTATAAGGCATCACAGGTTGACGGAAGCTTAAAAGAGCGTGTTGCCAATACGTTACTTGTTGCCGTGACATCGAACTTGACGAATTATATTGCAGCCAAAACCATTAGTGAAGATATTCGTGGTTTTAGTATGACTGATCCGATGACTGGCAAAAAAAACTATGATCCGACAAATGAGCTTTATACTTCAAGGTATAAGGCACAGAACTGTATTAATGAATTTCTAAACACCATGGTCAAATCTGGTGATCGTGGGGCAATTGACAGCAAAACAGTTGAGGAAAAGATTGACTATTTGCAGCGCAATCAAGACAAATATGCCGAGTATGCTTTAAATCAAGCTATTTTAATGGTGAGCTTGCGTTTGTATCATCTTAAATCAATTACAAAGGGAATTAATTATAAAACCAATTTGTTATACATTAGTCTTGCTAATCTTGTTGCAGCTGTTCAACCGACAGATCGTCATCTAGGAACCAAAACGCGCGAGGTCTACAATCGCTTTTATGCCGACAAGGACAAACTAGGTAACATGACACCCGAAGAAGTTAAACAATTGCGTCAAGAACTGCTTAAGAAAGTCATTCATTCTGAAGTGATGGCACGCGATACAAGCTATAATCGCAAATATAAAAAACTCAACTTAACAAATAATGGGCTTCAAAGTGAGTCGCTTGAAAGCTATCCTGTTTATGAATTAAGGCAAGTTGGTCAAGCTGGGCAAGCCGAATATAGCATAACGCGAGAGCAGTTTTTTAAAGTGATTGACACCAAGATCACCTTATGGGCATATTTTGATGATTACAATAGCTACTTCAATAAAAAGCTAGGTGCTGAAGTGAAACGAGAAATCGTTAAAATCATTCCTTATAATTATCAAAAACATTGGAAAGAAACTTTTGGGAATGATTTGCGTGTACGTGACTTAGCGATGATTTATTTAATCAAGGCTATTCCAGAGTTTATTTTAAATGAGCCGATTTTTAGCTCATCGCTAACAGGTGAGAACTTGAGTGATGCAATGAATCAATATTTGAGTGCTTTGTATAATGGCATTAGTAGTGCTTGTTATTTTTATTTAGAATTTTATTTATTGCGCAATCGAGTGGATGGCAGATCTACTATTAGACAAAGAGATATTTACGATGCCGTTACGTTGAGTTTTTGCTTGGCAGAAAAAATAAAAGGAATCTTGTGCGCGCCTTTATATCGTGTTACGGTTAATGCTATGGTATCACCGCATGGCAAAGAGAAGCTTGAAACCTATGGGCTTGGTGAAGAGCATTTAAACGAACATAATCAAAAGTTAAATAGCAATGCTTTTTTAACGCTAGTTAATGCTTTTGATCTAAGCAAAGTCAAAGGTTTTGCTGAAGATAGTACTCCTATAGATCATGGTATCTCTGGCGTACAACGTAATGAGCTTGCCACAAAAGTTTTCGATCGACTTAAAACGTTTATTTTATCTTGGGATATAGTAGCAGCGGCGCCATATGTTGCTAATCATGCTAACGATTATCAAATGCATGCAGAGATTAATCAAGCATTTGCGGATGTTTTGCCAGAGCCAACGGCTATTTTGAGTTTGACAGAAACGTGAATTAATCATGCGCAGATTACGCATGCGGCGGAAGACTTTAGAAGAATCAGTGAGTTTTATCAAGCACGTGGTAATCAGCGTTATGTATCGGGTGGTATCTCGGTTAAAGTAGGTGATGTCATGCTTGGTAATGAACGAGAAGAGTATGGCAATTATGGTGAGAAATATTTACAAAACTCGCTCAAAAGCCTCAATAAAAAGGTGGGGGCAACAAGTCAAAAGCCTGAGCTTAATAAGGCATCACGTTATTTTGCATTACAAAAGAGCTTTCTAAAACAACGTTTGAGTTTACAGGCCTATCATCATAAAAAAGCAAGCATTGAAGATGTGCTTGAGAATATGGAAGAAACGATGCTTTTAATCACTGCCGAGTTGTTTGCCAATGAAGAAATGGAAATTGAAAACATTAAACGAAAGCAAAAATATGATGATAATTTACAACATTTTAATCATGAAATGGCACAGCCTGCGAGAGTAAACGATCATGAGGATGTGAAAAAATCATTAGAGAGAAGAGGAATTATTTAGATTTTATTAGTGTTGTGTTTGCTCACCTGATTGCTGTTGCGCAAGTCGTTGCATGTAAAGTGCATCAAAGTTAATAGGTGCTAGATTAATCTGCGGGAAACCGCCACGATTGATTAGGCTATCAATGGTTTCCTTGGCATATGGGAATAGTGTGGTTGGGCAAAAAGCACCTAGCATTGGTGCAATTTGATCTTCCGGCATGTTTTGTAACGTGAAAATACCCGCTTGAGAAACTTCGATCAAATAAGCATTTTTATCATTGTTTTTAACAGTAACAGTTAAGCTTAGTTCAACTTCGTATACATCATTATCAAGCTTTGAAGAAGTTGTATCCACATTAACATTGGCTTCAGGTTGCCATTGTGCTTTGAAAACATCAGGTGTGCTTGGTGCTTCAAATGAAATATCTTTGGTGTAAATTTTTTGAACAACAAAGTTAGGCTGACTATTTTGTGTGTTTTCCATGTTTAATCCTATTGTTTTCTGTCAAATTTGAGACGTTATTATGCCCGATCAAAGCCTAAATACCAATAGTTTTACTGGCAAACAAAGCTCAACGGTTTGAATTTAAGGAAAGGTTAAGGAAAGAGCATTTTGCCCCAATGAAGTTTTGAACGTAATGAGTTAAAATAGTCATAATCCAGTGGATGCAGGATCGTTACTGATTTTGGGCAGCGACTAAGTTTTATAGTATCCCCTGGCGTGAGTTGTAGCTTCATGTGCCCGTCAAAACTTAAGCTTGGTTCTGGATTGTTATACTCGCCAATAGTGATTTGAATATCACAGTTGGCATTTAGAACGATAGGGCGGCTATTTAGCGAGTGCGAGAACATTGGCACCATAACAATGGCGTCAAGTCCAGGATGCATGATAGGGCCCCCTGCGGAGAGTGCGTGCGCGGTTGAGCCGGTAGGAGTTGCAACAATCATACCATCAGCACGTTGGTCAAAAGCGTAGCGACCATCGATATGGACATGCATCTGAAACAAACGGCTATGCTGACCTGCGGCAATAACAATATCATTTAATGCCACGGTTTTTTCAGGCGGGCAGATGTCGCTTTTGATTGATGCTTGTAGCATAAAGCGTTGTTCTTGTTGGTAATTTCCTTCAAGCACGTCAAATAAGCGCGTACTTAATTCATCAGGGTTAATATCGGTTAGAAAACCAAGCTTGCCACGGTTAATTCCAACAATGGGGATACTACTTAGCAGAGACAAGCTTCTTGCCGCATTTAAGAAATTGCCATCTCCGCCAACAACGACAGCAACATCACAGTGCTTAGCAATTGCTTTTAAATCATAACCTTCACCAAAGCGATGATCTAAACTCTCTGCCGTTTCAGCTTCAAGATAAATGCGCGCTGAGTGCTCAATCAATGTATGTGCTAGATATTCAACGGTTTCAGAAACCGCAGGGTTATCGTGTGTGCCAATGATGGCAATTTTTTTGAAAATAAAACCCATGTTGTATAGATTGTCCTTAATTTTTTAAACCACAAAATGATACTCGAGCACTACAAACTAAAGCGCATTGTCATTGTTAACTGGTTGGTTTCTTGTCACTAAAAGATGTCCATCATCATATATCAGTTAAGTATTCTTTACCAAATGCTTTTGTTTGAAATTGCATGGATAAATTAGGTTAAGCGCTAAATAAATGCTTACCACAAAACAGTACTGTTGCCTCGAAGGTTTGTTTTGTCACGAAACTCAATTAAAGCCGATGAGTCAAGTCATATCATGAAAATATTCAAGGAAAAAAATACCGCCATTCATAAAAAATAGCGCTAGAATAGCACGAGTATTTTTTGGTTTTTAAGTTATGAGGAGCCCCCATGTCGTTGACAGAAGCAACAGTTACAATAGATTTTCAAGCAGCATCCTTGGATATTTGGGATAGTAAATACCGTTTAAAAACACGTTTAGGTGAGCCGGTTGATCAAGATATTGATGCGACTTATCAGCGTGTTGCGAAAGCATTATCAGAGGTTGAAAAAACCAAAGCGTTGCAACAAAAACATTATGAAGAATTCTTGTGGGCATTAAGAAATGGCGCTATTCCCGCCGGAAGAATCGTCTCTAATGCTGGCGCACTTGAGCATAAACCTGCCACCTCTACGATCAATTGTACAGTTTCAGGTACAATTCATGATTCAATGGATGATATTTTGCAAAAAGTGCATGAGTCAGGATTGACACTTAAAGCTGGATGTGGGATCGGTTATGAGTTCTCGACATTGCGTCCAAAGGGCGCGTTTGTCGCAGGCGCTGGTGCGCACACTTCAGGTCCCATGTCATTTATGGATATCTATGACAAAATGTGCTTTACCGTGGCGTCAGCAGGCGGTAGACGTGGTGCGCAAATGGGCACATTTGATGTTGGACATCCTGATGTATTTGATTTTATCCGTGCCAAACGTGAAGATGGGCGCTTGCGCCAATTTAACTTATCACTCCTTATCACTAAAGATTTTATCGATGCGGTTGAGCATGATGGGCAGTGGCATTTAGCTTTCCCAATGACTGAAGCTGAACAGAAAGCGCATAATATTGATATACAGGATAAATCACAAGTATTATGGCGCGATTGGGCAGTGAAAGAAGGGTATATCAGTGATGATTCAGGTCTTGTCGCGTGCAAAATTTATAGCACAATTAAAGCGCGTCGCTTGTGGGACATGATCATGTCATCAACCTATGATTACGCTGAACCTGGATTTATCTTAATCGATAAGGTTAATGAAGATAATAACAATTGGTTTTGCGAGACGATACGCGCAACAAACCCATGCGGTGAGCAACCATTACCACCTTATGGCTCTTGTTTGTTAGGTTCAGTTAATTTAACTAAATTTATTGAAGCGCCATTTACCAAAGAAGCACGTTTTGATTGGGATAAATATCGTAAAGTTGTGCGTATTTTCACACGTATGCTTGATAATGTCGTTGAAATCAATGGCTTACCATTAAAAGAGCAACGTCATGAGATTGAATCCAAACGTCGCCATGGCATGGGCTTTTTAGGTTTGGGCTCAGCCATTACCATGCTTAAGATGAAATATGGTAGTAAAGACTCGGTAGTGTTTACCGAAGAAGTTGCCAAACAAATGGCATTAGAAGGCTGGCGTGAAGGCGTTAAACTTGCCAAAGAAAAGGGTAGTGCGCCGGTGCTTGAAAAAGACTATACCGTCACTGAAGAGTTTTTGCGTTTACGTCCTGAAATGGCAGCAGATGGGATTAAAGTTGGCGATGTAATCAAAGGGCGCATGTTACATGCTAAATATAGCCGCTATATGCAGCGCATCTCTCAAGAAGACATCTCCATTATTGATGCCATTTGTGAGCATGGTTGTCGCTTTACCCATCACACATCTATCGCGCCTACGGGCACGATCTCGTTATCATTAGCAAATAATGTGAGTAACGGTATTGAGCCAAGCTTTGCCCATCACTATGCACGCAATGTCATTCGTGCAGGTAAAAAATCCAAAGAAAAAGTAGATGTATTTTCCTATGAGTTATTAGCATATCGTCAGTTAGTCAATAAAGAAGCCATGCCTTTTACCAAGGATCCAGCACAAAAGTTACCGGAGTATTTTATCAGTGCCGATAATGTTAAACCTAAGGAGCATGTTGATATTCAGGCTGCCGCACAAAAATGGGTGGATTCGAGTATTTCAAAAACGGCTAATGTGCCGACGGATTTCCCATTTGCTGATTTTAAAGACATCTATCTTTATGCCTATCATCAAGGTCTAAAGGGTTGCACGACCTTTAGGTTTAATCCTGAAGTTTTCCAAGGGGTATTGGTTAAAGATGAGGATCTCGAGAAAACCAAGTATCGTTTCACGCTTGATGATGGCTCAGTGCTTGAGCTAAAGGGTAATGAAATGATCGAGTATGATGGTGAAGAGCATACAGCAGCGAATCTTTATGACGCTTTAAAAGAAGGGTATTAC
>JAQCCA010000271.1 GCA_027621155.1 Pseudomonadota bacterium
CTGTAACCATACAAACTCTAGACATGTTATCCTCCAGTCAATTGCTGTAAATTAAATAGTTATAATTATTAAATTCTCAAGGGGCAACTTTATAGCAAAAAAATGACGCAAAGGCAATCAGAATTTATAACATACTTTCAATAAGCTGCCAGATCATGACAATTCGACGCGCATTCTATCATTGTCATTAGCGCCTTACAATTGCCAAGTGCAGGATATTTTAATTTGTGGTCAAATTTAAGCTAAATTTATCTTGCGATGCGAGAGCTTTAAAGTTATTTCGATAGTCATCCAAACTGCTTTTATCAAATGTATGATATAAAACGCCTGATGTATACGCAGCAATATCTTGTTTAATCTCACCATCAAAGTGAATGCACAGACTATCGCCACTATAATCAAATCCCAAGCCGTCACGACCAATGCGATTGCAGCCGATAACATAAGCTTGGTTTTCAATTGCGCGAGCTTGCAGTAACGTGCGCCAATGCATGCGGCGTTTAGCAGGCCAGCTGGCGATATTTATTAATAGATCGTAGTCATTGTTATTGCAGTTAAAAACAGGGAATCTTAAATCAAAGCAAATGCTTAAGAGAATATTAAAGTTTTTGTAGTGAACAATTTCACGTGATTGACCGGCAGATAATAGTTTGTATTCATCAGATAGCACAAATAAGTGGCATTTATCATAATGAGAAACTAAGCCCGCGGGTGTAACAAAAAACAAACGATTAACTGCTTTTTGCATATCATTTAACACCACAACGCTGCCGGTGATCGCTGCATTTTTGTATTGTGCTTGGTGCTTTAGCCAGCTGATAATTTCATCCTCTGGCGTGATGGCTTTATCCATATTTGGGGTGAAGCCCACATTAAACATCTCCGGCAGCACAATCAGATCACAAGGCTCAAGTTCAGCAATAATCTTTTCAAAGTGAGTATAGTTTTGATGCTTGTCTTCCCACGCGATATCAGACTGAATGACTGCGACTTTTAAACTTGGCATAGGCGTTTGACTCCTTCTAATAAGACATCATCATATTTAGCAAAGCATAAACGTACCAGTCCCTGTTTTGGCGTTTCATATAATGATGAAATCGGTACCAGTCCAACGCCATGTTCATGAATCAAACGTTGACAGAAACTAAAGTCATCCTCATCAGAAATCGCTGTATAATCAAGTATCTGAAAAGGTGAGCCTGACCATGGTAGTACTTTAAAGCGGCTGTGGGTTAAACCATCAACTAACTTTTGATGCTGAGCTTGATACAGTTTAGGTAAGTCCTGCCAATACTCAGGATGTGCATTAATACCATCGGCTAGTGCTAATTGCATCGGGTGTGGCGCGCTGAAGCTTGTGAATTGTTTCATGGCATTTATCATTTGAATAATTGCAAGTGGCGCAATACAAATACCTAGACGCCAACCGGTGAGGTTATAGGTTTTGCCAAGGGATTGCACAACGACAAGTTGATCTTTAAGCTCCGGGATTTGCAAAGCGCTGGTATAAGAATCTCCTGCATAAATATGCTCATATACCTCGTCACTAAGTAACAAAATATCCCGACCTTTGATCAATTTTGCGATTTCTGCATATTGCGCTTTTGTAATCACACTGCCCATAGGATTGTGGGGTGAGTTAAGAATGATCAGCTTTGTCTTAGCATTAATCGTTTGTGCTAACGTCTCCAGATCAATATTGCCATCGGCTGATAAGGGAATGCGTCGACTAACGCCTTGGTTAAAGTTAACAATTGATGGGTAAGCATCAAAAGCAGGGTCAAAGTAGATCACCTCATCATCCTTGCTAATACATGCGCTAATTAGTGCAAAAATTGCTTCAACGGCACCAGAGCTAATAGATACATTGTCCTCGGGGTTAATATCTACGCCGTAACACATCTTTACTTTATGTGCGATCGCTTGCTTTAAACTGGGTGCGCCAGGAATCGGTGCATATTGATTAAAGCCATTTTGCACATAATAATTTAAACGATCGATTAACCAATCAGGCGTTCTGAAATCAGGGGCGCCTTGCGTGAAGTTGATGGCATTATGATTTTTTGCCATTACGGACATTTTGCCAAAAATAGATGGTTCAGTGCTTATGTAGGGTTTAAATGACATAACTTAGATGTTCTCTTAGGTGTGGTTAGCTGTGTGAATGCGCTTTTGTTTCATGAATACAAATGGATAATAAAGTATCATGATATTCAACATTCACAATAGGTTGTAAAGTTATGGTAAAACAGTATATACGCTTACGGCAAAGCATTTTGCAGAATTTCTTCTTTAGCAATTAAGTGTTTTGAATATTTTTGGTATGGAAGAAGTTGAGTTGTTTTAGTGTGGCGGAGAGAGGGGGATTCGAACCCCCGATGGAGTTTTTGTCCCCATACTCCCTTAGCAGGGGAGCGCCTTCAGCCTCTCGGCCATCTCTCCGCGGTACTGCGACAATTTATCGACTTGACCTTGCTATGTCAAGTGGTTAATGCCGATATTTTGAAATCGAATTGAATCAGATTGAAAAACAGCAAAATAAACCGGAATGATACCCATCGTAAATCATTTTGCGGTGGGTATGAAATCAAGAAGAATAAAAATGGGTATGAAGGTAGTGATTTATTTAATAACCATCCTAGGAGATTTCATCACAACCCCATCGTTTAACTCAATCCCAAGCCCTGGCGTTTCTGATACTTCAAAGAAACCATTAACAGGTTGTGGATCTTGTAGGCAAAGCTCACGATTAAAGTCTTTTAAGGCATAGGTGTGATGTTCATG
>JAQCCA010000272.1 GCA_027621155.1 Pseudomonadota bacterium
CTAGAATTTCGCCATCGGCATCCTGCATACCTAAAAGCCCCGTCGGGGCTAAAATAACAGGCATTGTGTAGTTTGTTCCAAGGATTTTTGTTGCAAGTGTACGCTCTTTAATGTCGACAAGAACGCGTTGTCTAAAGCAATATTTTCGAAAATCTTTTTCATTGGCATGATAAGTAGTTTGGCTCCAAGAGCCTGAATCGCAATACTGCGCAAACATCTTGGGTACTTTTTTATGGTAACGGCTTTTCATTTGCTCAATACTACGAATATGTTCAAGCTTTCTTTGCATTAGAATATCCTCTATTGGTAATAGATATCACGATCAATACCAATTAAGATGTTGCGAGTGAGTTTCTTGTTTGTCATGAGATTTCCTTGCTATCTTTATGCTTCCTTATAGCAATATAGTGTAAACCTTTTTTAATGCAAGGAAGTACTATGGTTGATGCTTACGCAACCGGATCCATAAAAAGGGAATAAGAATAATGATAATGTCAGCAATAACAATGGTGGTAACATAAGCATAAATGTTTTGGATGTGTGAAAAAGCCGGTGGAAAAATCCCTAAGAAAATGCCACTCAAGCAAGCTAGGATACCAAAAATACAAATGGTGTTTAAAAGCAGGTTGTTTTTGGTGCCAACATGAAAAATTCGCTCAATATGCGGTTCTTTATAACGCAAACGCATGGCAGCAGCAAACACCAGGATCCACATAAAAACCGTAAACTGTGATGTTAATGCGATCAGTAGTGCAAAGGCAGATTGAATCGTTGGCATAAACAAAAATACAAAGGATAGCAGACTGCCAATAACACCTTGAATCAAAAGCACATTAGTTGGCATGTGATTATTGTTAAGCTTAGCAAAAGCTTGAGGTAAAAGTTTCTGTTGAGCCACCTCTTGCATGGCACGAGCGGGTCCTAACATCCAAGTGCTAAGGGCTGCGATCATCCCAATGACGATAAGTAAGGCAATAAGCCCTTGAAACTCACCAAGACCGGCAAGATTAAGTACGGCACTAACTCCTTGAATGAGACCGCTCATCGGATTAATCGAGTTTTGAGGTGTAATAATTACTAAGGCAAGTGTTGAGATGATCGACAGTAGCACAATAATTACAATTGATAAGATCATTGCTCGGGGAATACTGCGTTTAGGGTTTTGCACATTTTTAACATGAAAGCTTGTTGCTTGGATGCCAGAGTAGCTTGCCAAGGTTTTGACAAATAGCGCAAAAGTCACAAATGATAACTCAGGTAACCAATTATGGAAGTGATTAAAGTGAGCATTATCTTGTCCCATGATCAGAAAATAAATCGCGCCAGCAAGTAATAAAACACCGGGTAAAATCATGCCTAAGAGTGCGCCGATGATATTAAGAATGACGACGCGACGCATCGGTAAACAGTTAAACAGTGTTAATAACCAGAAAATGGCGAGCATAGTAAGGCAAAGAGTGAGCTTACTATGTTCGATCTGATCAAAGCCGATATAAACAATCGTGGCAGCAATTGCCGAGAGGCTTGCTGGAAAGCTTATAACGTTATTAAACCATTCCATCCAGATTGCGATTAAGCCGGTTTTTTCACCAAATGCGCGCTTCACCCAAGTGTATACGCCACCATTATCTTTCACTAACATGCCGCCTAATTCAGCACAGACTAGAGCGCTCGGAATCAAAAAAAAGATCGCAGCTAAAAGATAAAAGAAAATAGAGGCCAGTCCAATGGTTGCCATAAAGGCGATGGAGCTTAGGCTAATGATTGCAGTGATGTTCATGAGTGTCAATTTCGACACTGTCAGTGTTTTATCGTAAGACATAAATTTAAATGCGCTATAAATATTAGGCGCTATCTTGCCGTATAAAAAATAAATAGCAAGCTGGGATATGCGTTAGATTTTTTTGCTATAATGGCTTTTTAAATTTTTGGTATGGATTAGTTTAATGGCAAATAATGCACTTGATATGGTGGCTGAGAGTAAAGATGCGAAGGAGTTAAATGGTTTTCAAGCGTTATGGCGTAAGATTGAATCATGTGAGCAAAGGAATGCAAAAGCGGTTATAAAGGTTGATAAACTGTATAGTGATTATCAGTCTATTTTGTTGCCACATGAAAAACTTTATGGTGCATCGCACTGTAAGCTCGTGGGGCATTTGTTATCATTTGTTCCTTCAAAAGACTTAAAGAAGAATGATAAGTTGTCGTTATTAGAGTATTTGTCAGATCATTTTGACAAGATGGAATCGGCTCCACATTTATATGATTCATCAGAGTTATCAAAGCTTCAGGAAGAGAATGATAAGTACTACCAGAAATATTTTGCCAAAGAGCTTAAAGAAGATATCGAGGCAGACTATGATGAGCTTAAAAGTATGTTAAGTATGGCTTTGGGTGAAGATATTGACTTGCCAGATGAAGCGTTAAAAGAAGCCATTATTGCTGGGGATTTTAGCAAAGTTGAGTCCTTATTAGCAGAGGTTAAACAAGCATATATTGATAAGCGCTCAGATGAAAAAGATGACGCTTGGGATGACTATGAATTTAATTACTATCGTGATGAGGATGATGAGACATCAAAAGTTACTGAAATTTTTAAGGCGAGCCAGCTAACTAAGATGTACAAAAAAATTGCGAATGTCATTCACCCAGATAAGGAGCAAGATCCTTTAAAGAAAGAGCAGCGGCATAAACAGATGCAGGCACTTTTATTGGTTCTCCCGCAATAAATGTGGGGTTCTCAAACCCCTGCCATTGCTAGCCTAGGAAGATATTTCCC
>JAQCCA010000273.1 GCA_027621155.1 Pseudomonadota bacterium
CTTACTGAAATACACGCTGTAAATTAATAAAAATACGAAGGTAATTTTCCATGGGTAAGCTTTTTAAAGGAACTGATAAAAGCGCTATCGCTATCATAACCAAGCTTTTTGGCAACCACTGAGGTGCTTTTATATTGAGGTAATAACACAAGCGCGTAAAGCATTTTATATTGTTGTAGCCAATGAGAAAAGGACAGCCCTGTTTCTTGCTTGAAAACACGCGAAAGATGGCGTGCGCTCATATTCGCTTTTTGGGCTACGACTTCAATGGATACTGGTTGCTCCAAGTGCAAATCAATATAGGGAATTAAATTGTGCAGCAAGCGATGTGTTGGAAAAGTCAAGGTATAATCGGTGTGATTATTTTCCTCATGAATCGCTTGTAATAGTGCTTGCGTGAAAATAGGTGCTGAATTTCCCCCACCTTGATCAACTTTTATTATGAGTTGCCTCACTAACTCGCTTGGTTTTAGAATATTGATATTTTGACATAATAGCTCAGATTCTTTCTTATCAAGGTGTAACAGTAACCCCGCAATATCTTGCCCCCTTCAATGCCATGAGTTACTTCTGAAGGGATATAAATTGCAAACCCTGCAGGAACAATATAAACACTTTGCCTAACGATTACTTTTAACACACCTTTTTGAATATAACTCAACTGCGCTTCTTTGTGCTTATGTAGCTTCGCTGTAGGAAGGCTTGCAATATTGATACTCATCAAATTTGCTATATTTTTGTGTGTCTTAAACATGGTATGTCCGATAAAAGCAAAGGTTTGTCTTAATAAATATAACTGATACATGGATAAATTTATATCATGTCTCTGTCGTAAATAAAAAACAATTTTAGTTAAGGAGATAATAATGACGCAAGATCGCATTGAAGTGGATTATAAACTTGGGGAAAGTACGCTCGAAATAAATAATAAAAGCGTTCTGAAGGGTACGTTTAGTTACATGTCTGCGCTCACCCAAAAATTTGTTGAGCTATATCAGCAACATGAATATCCATTGGATGAGTTGGCGGGAGCATACATTTGGTCATGTCATAATGTTAAAGATGCTAATGAACAAGTCTTTAATATCATTGAGCAATTTCAAAGGACGCCAATATTTAGCTGTTTTGCCTTGGATGGATTTATATCAGGAGGCGATTTTTATATTGGTAAGCTACTATTTAGTGCATTAATAATCCCCTATTTTGAACAATATACTAAATTGACCAAATCGTCAGATATAACAAGACTTATTAATATATTGACAAATGCTTACCGACAATTAACAGGCGTTTATCAACAGGTGCTTGCCAATGCAATTTGGCATATAACTAAGCTACAATCACAAGTTGCACATGAAACGATTTTAATAGACCCATCGTTGCAGTTTAAGCCTATTTGCATAACAAAGCCGCAAAACAATCCTTTTAACTGTGTATTTAGATCAGTCAAATTAGGGCAATCAGAAACAATAGACTCTGAAGGAAAAACCTTAATCAAAGCAAGTATTGCACGCTTTCTTCATGCGGTGGGGGAATCTGCACAAACAGGTGAGCTTAATGATGAAATGATTAACTTGATTCATCAAGCCTTACCAACACTGATAGAACCAAAATTTGCTTTTTTTGAATTTTTCACAGATCCAAATGAGTGGCTCAAGGAATCAAACTTAGCAAAAATTTATACATTTGCACAATATCTGATCCAAACAAAAGAGAGTACTATATTTATGCCAATGAATGCTTACAAAAAACATATGCTAAACTTTCTGCTGATACTATTGAACGAAATTTTTAAGGTTATTGATGCCACAAACTCTCAGTCAAGATGTCGCAGCAATTTACGGTGAACATTGCCCTGAAAGCTCGCAGTTAATGGATTATTTAGAATAATACTTTACAAAAAGTATTTTATGGGCATTTTCCTAAGCAATAGCTTTTAGCTTTATTTCTTGCTCATAAAGTCGTTTGCCTTTTAGCAGCGGATAAATAATGAAGAAAGTTAAGCCAATAATGAAATAAAACCAATAATTACTAGGGAAGTGCACAGCATTATTAATAATCAAAAAGCTCGTGTAGATCGCCATGACCATCACACCAGAGAGTCCATAGCTTAAGCCTTGTGTTTTTCCTTGCAAACTAATATCGGTATTTTTCTGCGCTAAAGTAACTGAAATTGCCCAGCAGGAAATACTCATCCCAATCACAAAATAGAGTATAAATGCGACAAGCACACTGTGTACCAAGGCTAAGACAAAATACAAAAATGCTGAGACAATCAACGCATAGACAATAGTTTTCACTTCACCTTTTTTATCCGCCACCCATGGCAAGACAACGCAACCAATAATAAATCCAACAGAGAAACCTGTCTCGATTAGACCAAATTGCCATGAGGTTGCATGTAAAATATTCTTTGCGTATGGCGCAATAAAAATAGGCACGATCATAAATAAACGTAAATGTTCACTCCCCCTAGCTATAGAGGATAATTTTAAGGCAATGAAATAGCCTCCCCATTTCTTGCGGATGCTATAACTTTTGCCATGAATTGCATTGAACAGACAGAGCGCTTTTTACAAGTTTGCATAATGCTGGCTAATAGTGCAAATACTTTAGTTCCTCGTGAACTTTTAGAACCATAGCAAATTTTACGCAGTAACACCCACGGTCTTAATCCACGTTCAGCCTCATTATTTGTCAGCGGCAAATAAGGATGTTCCAACACCCTGAAAATAGTGTCCCAGTCGTTTAAAAACTCTCGCGCCAACGCTT
>JAQCCA010000274.1 GCA_027621155.1 Pseudomonadota bacterium
AACATTAAATCGAGAAAAATTGCCAAAAATTACGATTTATCAAAATCTAACCTGCTGGGTAGTTACGAACAATTTTATTCTGCGTGACTTAAACGTGCGTTATGCCAATGATCCACGTACATCTTAGTGGTGCCTGCGATAGCTGCTGGAATAACGAGAATATTAAAAAATGGAATCATCAAAAAAACCGTGGTAATAAAGCCAAAGCCTAGACTTAGAGACTTCTGTTGCGAGAGTTGTTTTTTCATTTGCGGAAAGCCTATTCCATTATTATCAAAAGCATAATCTGCGTATTGTACGACGTTGAACCAACATAACAGTGCAAACCACAAAACGCTGGTGAAAAGATTAACCACCGGAATGAAGTAACACAACAGAATAATCAAAACCCAAGGCAGGAAAGAGAGCAGTTTTTTAAATTCACGTGCAATGGATTTTGGTGCGATAAGCATGAGTTTAGCGAATGTAAGCTCACTACCAACTTCTTGCCCTGTTAGCTGCTTTTGTACTTTTTCAGCAAGAAAGCTGTAAAAGGGAGCCGCAATAATAAGCGCGATTGCAGTAAAAAGATAAGCACTAAATAGCAATAATGCCAAAATAGCAATGAGATAAATCAACCAACTAAGCCATGTGAGCCAGCTAGGTAAGTGAGCATCTACCCAATTGATGAGTAAAGAGATTTCATGCAGGCTAAACCACCATAAGGCAATAAAGATTATAGTATTAATGATAAGCGGGATTATTGTATAGCGCTTGATGCCTTTCTTAAAAATAAGTGTTAATCCGCCAAAAAAATAGCTGATACCACTGTTGTCAGCTTGATGTTGCGTCATGGTTATTCTCCAACTACATCGGCAGTATTTTGATAAAGGTGAGTCAATAGTGCCTGTTCTTGTGCTGTAAAATCCAGTGATTCTTTACTTAGAAGATCGAAGCTTTGTTTGCTATAGATCGGGTTTCTACTCTGGAGATAAGTCTTAAGATGATGATATTTATCGCTATCAGTTGCAAATGCTATGATCTGACCATTCTTAATCTCAAGCGTGATGTCATTATCTTCAAAAACAAAACTGCGGCTAAAGGGTAGCGTTTTGCCAAAACGCCATTGCCAAGTGCGTAAGGTGTTTTCTTCATCGGTGACTTGTTTGTTTTCCATGTGCTCAGGGATATAGGTAATATGATGATTAAATTGATTTAAAAAACAATCAAGAATCTTTGTAGCACTAATCTCAGGATTGATTACTGCCAGATTGATAACGCTTGAGCGTTTGGAGTGGACACCCTTAGTCGTTAATGAGTCATCAATATTGTGATGCAAATAGTGATATAGCTTGCTGGTGTCGGCATTAATCAGCAATGTCCCGTGATGAAAGGATTTATCTTTTGTCTCACGAAAGGCGCTGCCTGAGATCTTATAATCAACCCCTCCATGTGTTACCAAAATATCATTACGTTCAGAAGCGTGTGCATTAATGCCGCAGCTTTTAAGTGTATTTACAATCAACGCAAGATTTGCCTTTTTATCATAATCCTGAGATTTTGCCATGATTGTATAGTTTAAATTGCCTAGATCATGATAGACCGTGCCACCACCACTTTGACGGCGGACAATGGGAATATTGTCATTGTTCAAAGCATCGATGTTACACTCGCGCCATGGGTTTTGCGCGCGCCCAATAATCACAGAAGGTGCGTTTTGCCAAAGATATAAAATAGGTGTATCGGTTAACATCTCACGAAAAAGCCAGTTCTCAACGGCAAGGTTATAAAAAGGATCGTGGCTTGTGGCAATATAAACGTTCATATAGATTGTTTGTGTGACTTATTAAAGCTTTTATAAGGTGGCAGTATATCATTTGCATATCGATCGTAAACCATTTTAATGTGTACTATTGAGCATTGCATTAGCTGCCATCACCAGTGGTGAGATAACTTCGGCAGCCCCTAGAGACTTTGCTTTATTGATATTGTTTTTTTGATTGATACGAATTGTTATTTTAGCTGCCTTTGAGGGTTTATGGTCGTTTAGAAATTCATTAATACTCAATAAGGTAATGATATTATCAGCATCTTTTTCATAGGCGATGATTACTGAATGCGCATCAATAATACTTGCTTTATCGAGAATATCAGGGTCGTTGGCGTTGCCATGCAATGTTAACGATTTAAGCTCGGTACTATCAGCAGTTGCACTGTGTTCGCTATCGATAATCAGAAAGCTTTTATTTTGCTGTTGTAATTCGCTGATAATAATATGTGTTAAATCATTTAAACCGCAAATAATCACATGATCTTTCATATGCTTTTTCCCTTTGTTGAATGTTTGAAATAAATTTTGCAAGCGATCGATAAAGGCACTAACAATAAAGGTTAAAACAGCGGCAAATGCACCTAGCCCGATAAAAATCATCGACACGACGAAAAGTCGTGCCTCATCGGTGATGGGGGTGATGTCGCCATAACCAACCGTACTATAAGTTACGACGGTAAAGTAGATGGCATCAGGCCAGTCTTTTATGCTGTTGAATTGATCGCGTAGCAGATAAGCGCCAACCACACCGTATAGGAATGCCAAAATAAATGACAAAATAACAATTAACTGCGCATAACTGAGCTTGATCGTTTGCGAGCGCACATTAAATACTTTCCAACTAATGGCAAGACCTATGATCTCGACAAAATAAAACCACGTCAAAAAGCCTGAGCGGTAATAAACAAAAATATTGGTCAAGAAAAGTGTGATGAGCATTAATAATGCGAGTATCCAAAAA
>JAQCCA010000029.1 GCA_027621155.1 Pseudomonadota bacterium
AACATAAACTAACACCATAACAATATTCATAGAGGTGTTTATCATGACTCAGAAATTACATGGTTTTTTAGAAAAAGTCCCGACACCAATGGCTGGTTTAGCCCTTGGGATTTCAGGCTTGGGGTGGTGCGCTGAAAATGCATTGCCAGCTAACCATAGCTTACAAATCGCTTCAGCAATTATTGCTGGCATTTTATTATTATTTGTCGCTGCTAAATTTATTGTTTGGCCACAGAAGCTGCGTCAAGACCTTGCCCACCCTGTTGTTGGCAGTGTTGTACCTACCTTTGCCATGGCATTAATGATTATCTCTAACAGCATTAATTACGTAAGTCATCTTGCCGCTGAGCTTGTCTGGGTTTTTGCCGTGACTATTCATTTGTTCTTTTTAGCGGCATTTATTTATCATCGCATGCGTGAATTTAAACTACATCATATGGTGCCATCATGGTTTGTGCCACCTGTTGGTATTATCGTTGCTGATGTTGCTTTCCCTGGCGGTGTGCTACAACCATTGGCAAGCGCACTATTGTATTTCGGTTTAATCAGTTATGCCATCTTGTTACCATTAATGCTATATCGCGTGATGTTTACGCATGAGATTCCTGATGCAGCTAAACCAACCATTGCGATTTTTGCAGCTCCTGCCAGCTTATCATTAGCAGGATACTTAACCGTTACTCAAGATCCATCACCTGTTATTGTCATGCTACTATTTGGTATCGCCATATTAATGACTGCAATGATCTATTTAAGCTTCGTTAAATTAATGAGCTTAAGCTTCTCTCCTGGGTTTGCGGCATTTACTTTCCCGATGGCTATTGGTTCAACTGCCTTATTTAAAACCGCTTACTGGGCAGAGCACACTTTAAATTTAGCACCTCAGTATGTTAGCCAAATCCATTACTTGGCAGTATTTGAACTCATTATTGCCGCACTCGTTATTGGTTATGTTGCATGGAAATACTTCTATCATCTTGTCGTTGAAAACAGATTTGTTGCTCAAACTATTTCTTCTACCAACTAACATCCAACATCCAACATCCAACATCCAACATCCAACATCCAATCAATTTTTTCTAAAAAAACATAAAAACCAACTATATTAAATAGCACAGTATAAAACGGAGTTTAAGCGTGCACATTTAAAATAATAATCGCCTTACCACTACATTGGCTTGATTATTTCGTTGATATTGTCGTGAAGATTGCACTAACCACAGCTGCTATTCAGCTGATACTCGCTATGGTTATGTGGTATAGATTAAGAAAGAGATAGTAATAAATCAAGAATAAGTTGCGTTCTAATCACCCCTCACCCGTGCAGCTTAAGCTGCACGAGCAATCCCTCAAGGGGAGAGGTACTAGCTGATGCAACTTATTTATACATTGTTACATAATTACTTATCTGAATCGTTATAGTAGGCGTTAACACCTTTAAGAATTTTAAGCGCTTTTAAGCGTGCTTCAGCTTCAGCCAGCATTTGACGTGCCTCTTCCACTTCGATTTTATCACTATTGCTCGCCTTTTTAAGTGCTTCTTCGGCTTGTTGACGCGCCTTCTCAGCAGCAGCTTCATTAAGATCCTTAGCACGCTCCATCACATCAGAGAGAATAATCACTTGATGTGGCTGAACTTCTAAGATGCCACCAGAGATATAAAGCGTATCTTTTTCATTATTTTCACGTTCAATGCGGACGACACCAGGCGGCAAGGTCGATAAGAGTTGTGTATGACCAAAGGCAATACCCATCTCCCCTTCCGTACCTCTGAGACTTACCATTTTGGCACGTGCCTCATAGACTGAGCCTTCTTGACTAACCACATTGACTTTCAGTAGTTTATCAGACATCACTGATACCTCTTAGATTGACTTTGCTTTTTCAATCGCTTCTTCGATGGTTCCAACCATATAGAAAGCCTGTTCAGGCAAGTGATCATACTCACCCGCAACAATCGCTTTAAAGCTTGCAATCGTATCTTTCAATGGCACGTATTTACCAGGGTTTCCGGTAAAGACTTCAGCAACGTGGAATGGTTGTGATAAGAAACGTTGGATCTTACGTGCGCGTGATACGATCAATTTATCTTCTTCAGATAACTCATCCATACCTAAAATCGCAATAATATCTTTTAGCTCTTTATAACGTTGTAGCGTTTGTTGAACACTGCGCGCTACTTCGTAATGCTCTTGACCAACCACTAATGGATCCAACTGACGAGATGTTGAATCTAATGGGTCAACCGCAGGGTAAATACCTAACTCAGCAATTTGACGTGACAATACGATTGTTGCATCCAAATGCGAGAAAGTTGTCGCAGGTGATGGATCTGTTAAGTCATCCGCAGGTACATATACCGCTTGAACAGAGGTAATTGAGCCTGTTTTTGTCGAGGTAATACGCTCTTGCAATACACCCATTTCATAGGCAAGTGTTGGCTGATAACCAACGGCAGATGGCATACGTCCTAAAAGTGCAGATACTTCTGTACCTGCCAATGTATAACGGTAGATATTATCGATAAACATCAATACATCACGATTTTCATCACGGAAGCTCTCAGCGATCGTTAAACCTGTTAACGCTACACGTAAACGGTTTCCTGGTGGCTCATTCATTTGCCCGTAAACCAATGATACTTTATCTAGTACGTTTGAGTCTTTCATCTCATGATAAAAGTCATTACCTTCACGCGTACGCTCACCAACACCCGCAAACACAGAGAAACCACTATGCTCTTTAGCTATGTTATTGATAAGCTCCATCATCGTGACAGTCTTACCAACACCCGCTCCACCAAACAAGCCAACCTTACCACCTTTTGCAAATGGGCAAATAAGGTCGATTACTTTAATCCCCGTTTCAAGGATCTCAGCACTTAACGCTTGATCTTCAAATGCAGGGGCTTTTTTGTGAATGGGTTGTCTTTCATCACATTTCACAGGACCGCATTCATCAATTGGATTACCCAATACATCCATAATGCGTCCCAAAGTGCCATGCCCTACAGGCACTGAAATTGGCGCATTGGTGTTTTTGACTTCTAAACCACGCTTTAAACCATCAGATGATCCCATTGCGATACAACGCACGACACCGTCACCGATTTCTTGTTGCACTTCTAACGTTAAACCTGTTTCGTTAACAATCAGTGCATCATAAACTTTTGGTACATTATCGCGCGGGAAAGTTACGTCAATCACCGCGCCGATAATTTGGCTAATTTTACCCATACTCATTTTTATGTCCTCTTAAATTTAAACTGCCGCAGCACCGGAGACAATCTCCGCGAGCTCTTGCGTAATCATTGCTTGACGTGCTTTGTTATATTGCAACTTCAGTGAATTAATAATGTCACCAGCATTATCAGTTGCATTTTTCATCGCTAGCATTCTTGCTGCTTGCTCACACGCGAGATTCTCAACCACGCCACAGTAAACTTGCGACTCGATATAACGCACTAACAACACATCTAATACGCGCTTAGCACCTGGCTCATACAAATAATCCCAATGTCCTGTAATCGATTTATCTTCTTTTACAGCGCCCTCTTTCGGTTTAAGGATTGGTAATAACTGCTCTTTAGTCGGTTGCTGCTTGATGGTGTTGACAAACTTATTGCTAAAGAGCATTAAGTTATCAATTTCATTCTCATCAAACGCCTTAACCATTACCGATACTGCACCGGTAATTGAGCTTACTGTATCACCATCGTGAAAGTTCGCGACAGAGACGATATTGACCTTACGTAAGCGCTTAAAAAAGCTCTCAGCTTTAGAGCCGATCAAACATAAATCAACTTCAACTTTCTGCTCTTGGTAATGCTTAATTGACTTTAACACTTCTTTAAACAAGTTAATATTCAAGCCACCGCATAAACCGCGATCAGTCGAAACAATCACCATGCCAACACGCTTAACTTCACGCGCCTGGAAATATGGATGTGTATACTCCATACTTGCACGTACAACGTGATGAATAATATCAAGCGCATAATGAGCGTAAGGTCTTGCTTCTTCCATACGATCACGCGCCTTGCGCATCTTACTGGCTGCAACCAATTCCATCGCACGCGTAATTTTCTGGGTATTCTTAACGCTGTTAATTTTAGTACGTATTTCACGACTACCAGACATGATACCCTCCTATTACCAAGATTGCGTTTCTTTGCACTCTTTGATCACTTTTTCAAGTTGAGCAGCAATCTCATCGTTATAGTTGCATGTTTTGTTGATTTCATCCATCAATGCTTTGTGCTGACTTTCAGCAAATGCATGCAAGGCAGCTTCAAATGATCCAACTTTACTTAGTTCAATCTCATCTAAGTGACCCTTATCAACGGCATATAGTGACAATGCCATTTTAGCAATGCTAAGTGGTGAGAATTGCTTTTGTTTCATCAATTCCATCACACGCTCACCACGCTTTAATTGAGCACGCGTTGCATCATCTAAGTCTGAGGCAAATTGTGAAAATGCTTCAAGCTCACGGTATTGCGCAAGTGCCAAACGTACACCACCACCTAGCTTTTTAATGATCTTAGTTTGCGCTGATCCACCAACACGCGATACTGAGTTACCTGCGTTAATCGCTGGACGAATACCTGCGTTAAATAAATCTGTCTCTAAGAAAATCTGACCATCGGTAATTGAAATCACGTTGGTTGGAACGAACGCTGAAATGTCCCCTGCTTGTGTTTCAATAATGGGTAATGCAGTCAATGAACCTGTTTTACCTTTGACTTCACCGTTTGTCGCTTTCTCAACGTATTCAGCGTTAACGCGTGCTGCACGCTCTAACAATCTTGAGTGAAGATAGAAAACATCTCCTGGATACGCTTCACGTCCTGGTGGACGACGTAACAATAATGAAATCTGGCGATATGCCCATGCTTGTTTTGTCAAATCATCATAGATAATCAAAGCATCTTCACCGCGATCACGGAAATACTCACCCATCGCACAGCCAGCATAAGGTGCCAAGTATTGAAGTGCTGCTGAATCAGCGGCATTAGCTGCAACAATAATTGTATGCGCTAAAGCATCATGTTCTTCTAATTTACGAACAACATCAGCTACTGATGAAGCTTTTTGACCAACCGCAACATAAATACATTTTACACCCGTATCTTTTTGGTTGATGATCGCATCAATTGCTACTGCTGTTTTACCGGTTTGTCTGTCACCAATAATTAATTCACGTTGACCACGCCCAATTGGCACCATCGCGTCAATTGCTTTAATACCTGTTTGCACTGGTTGATCAACTGATTGACGCCAAATCACCCCTGGTGCGACTTTTTCAACCGGTGAAGTGACAGTTGTCTTGATATCACCTTTGCCATCGATTGGATTACCTAACGCATCAACAACACGACCTAATAACGCTTCACCTACTGGGACTTCTAAAATGCGTCCTGTACAATACGCTTTTTGACCTTCTTGAATATGCTCATAGTCACCTAAGACAACGGCACCAACTGAGTCTTGCTCAAGGTTAAGTGCCAAACCATAAACACCGCCTGGTAGCTCGATCATCTCACCTGCGGCAACTTCATTTAAGCCATGAATACGAATAATACCATCGGAAACAGATACGATAATACCTTCTGTTTTTGTTTGTGGCGCATTGTCAAACTTGGCAATACGCTCTTTTATTAATTCACTAATTTCTGCTGGAGTAAGCTGCATAGTCTTTATTCCTATTAATCTTGTTTAAGCTTGTAGCTCGTGCTGTAATTTTTGAAGCTTGCCTTTGATAGAACCATTAATAATATGATCCCCTATCTCAATCGTTGCTCCACCAATTAAACTTGCATCAACTGCCACGTCAATTTCAATTGCGCACTGATATTTTTGCTCAAGTTTTGTTTTTAATTTTTGAATTTCTGCATCAGAAGTTTCAAATGCCGTCGTGATCTTCGCCTTTTTGACTTTCTCATCTTCGGCTTTATGTAATAAAAACAACTTATAAATCTTTGGAATAACTGTCAAACGATTATGCTCTGCAGCCAGTTTGACAAAATTCTTACCATGCTCATCAAGCACGTCTTTTAAGACATCAAATATCAATACGGATACATCTGACTGAGAATAGGCAGGGTTATCAAGCAACAATGCCACCTGATTATCTGTCACACATTCCGACAGATTAAGTAGCATAATATTCCAGTTTACAACGGCATTATGTGCTTTAGCATACTCGTAAGCAGCTTGCGCATAAGGTCTTGCAATCGGCGTTAAGTCTGCCATGATCGTACCTCTTAAAGTTCAGCTGCCATTTCTGCCAATAAATGATTATTGGTTGTCATATCAATGTTTTTACTAATAAGCTTTTCAGCACCAGCAACAGCAATGCCTACAACTTCTTTGCGTAGTTTTTGCTTCATTGCAATCATATGTGCTTCAGCTTCATCATTAGCCGCTTTACGAATACGATCTGCATCAACGCGTGCCGCTTCTTTGGCTTCTTCATCGATTTGCATCGCACGCATATTGGCTTGCTCAATAATTTTCGTTGCTTGTGCTTTTGCTTCATGAATAAGCTCTTGCGCTTTTCTTTTAGCAACTTCTAGCTCTTTTTCCGCGCGATCAGCAGAAGCCAAGCCATCAGCAATCTTCGCACGACGTTCGTCCATTGCTTTTTTCAGTGGCGGCCAAACGAACTTCATGGTAAAACCGACAAAGATGATAAAGGTGATCATCTGGCCGATTAGCGTAATATTAATATCCATGATTTCTCCTTGTGGATATGTTCAGGATTTATCGTTAATTATGCACCTAGTGCTTTTGTTGCAGCTTTTGCTAAACCGTTAATTGCTAATGGGTTTGCATAAAGAACCAAGAAACCGATTGCAATTGAGATCGCCGCGAACGCATCAACGAAAGCTGCAACGATAAACATACGACCTAGTAACATTCCACTTAATTCAGGTTGACGTGCCACACCCTCTAGGTATTTACCACCTAACACACCAAAGCCGATCGCAGTTCCTAATGCAGGCAAAGCAATCAATAACGCAACGGCAATTGCTGTTAGACCGTTTAATTGACCTAGTACTTGTAATGACATTTCCATTTTTTTCTCCTTAGTTGGTTTTGTTTAATGTTTAATGTTTAATGTTTAATGTTTAATTCTTAATTCTTAATTCTTAATTCTTAATTCTTAATTCTTAATGGTCATCTTGCGCAAGATTCAAATAAACCACTGTTAGCATCATAAATACAAACGCTTGGATCACGATAACTAAAATGTGGAAAATCGCCCACAGCCCACCTAACGTCCATTGAATCCACCATGGTAACAAAGCGATCAAGATAAAGATCAACTCCCCTGCGAATAAGTTACCGTACAAACGCAGCGATAATGACAATGGCTTAACGACTTCATCAATAATTCTAAAGGCGATATTTAATGGGAAAGCCCAGATACCAAACGGCGCACTTAAGATTTCTTTTAATAAACCAAAGCCACCTTTAGCCTTAAGGTTATAACCAATAATCAAAATAAAGACGCTCAATGATAACGCAAAGGTTAAGTTAGGATCACCCGTTGGCACGATCTTGAAGTATGCTTCAGACGAACCACCAAAAAGCACGATCAAACGCCCTGCAAGATCTACTGGAATCAAATCCATAAAGTTCATCAACAATACCCATACGAAAATGGTAATCGCAAGAGGGGTTACAAAGTCACGCTTATGATGATAAGTATCAGCTACTGCGCCATCGATCCATTCACATATGAGCTCAACCCCATTTTGCAATTTACCTGGAGTATCTGAGCTTGCTTTTCTTGCTGCTAAATACATTAAGCTTAAGAAAAACACGCCCAATACAATACTGACTATAAGGGTGTCTAAGTTTAGCGTCCAGAACGAAGAATCGCCCAAGCTCACCTGCCAGTGGTGAAGATGGTGTCTTACATATTCTGAAGAAGTTAAGCTTTCTCCTGCCATATCACTCTTCTCTTATTTGTTTAGGGTTTATTTTAAATGGGTTAACTTCATAAAAAGCGGCATAAACCACATTGCCAGTTGCAGTACCAAAAGTCCCGCAATATACGGCAGAAACTTCGGTTGCACGTAAATTGCAATCAACACAGTGCCGACAGCAACCATGACTAATTTTGCAAACTCACAGGCATATAAAATGCACACTTCTTTGAAAGGATGATATTGCGCTTTGCGCAAAAAAAGACGTAATAAAAAAACAACATTGGCTACAAACATCAAACACGAGCCCAGAAGGAACCCAACGGCATAGCTTTTACCCCACAAAAGACACACCAAACTCCCCAAGATCACAAGGATCATTTGGAAAGCAAAAAAGTGCCTTTTATATAGTTTTCGGTTTGCTAGCATCGTTAGATTTTATCCCTTAATTTTAAGCCAAGCAGTATATAGAGCGTAAGCTATCGGCGCAAGCGAAAAGTGTTCTTTTTATGTAAAGGCTATTAACACAAGCAACAGGCTCTTTTCTAATGCTTTGAACCCTGAAAAAGTGACAACAATAAACAGATGATAAACACAAGCCATGGAATAACTATCGTCACCTCACCAAGCAGAATCGCAAGATTCGATTGCTTTAATAGTGGGAAGTAACACGCCAAGGTCATGGCAAAAACGATAGCAATTATTCCAAAAAAAAGTGCGTAGATCGTGATTTTATCTAATCTTTTAGTCTGCATGAAACGTACTCCCACCAACTGTGTTTGTGCACTAAGTATGCCGAGCATTGCCAAGTGTGTCCAGTGTGTTATATACACTAGACTTTTAGATTTTATTCACCAATGAAATCGATCGCTTTTTGTAAGCGTGAAGTCACACGTTCTTTACCAAGCCACTTCAAGGTTAAGCCAATATCCGGCGACTGCCCGGAACCGGTGACAGCAACACGCACTGGCATGCCAACTTTCCCCATACCAAGACTTAACTCACTTGCTGTGTCCTTTAATAAATGATGCAATGCCACTTCATCCTGCCAACTCTCATCATTTAATTCCTCAGCTTTATTTTTGACATGCTGCAGCACACTGGCTGCGTCTTTACTCAAATGCTTATGAGCCGCTTTTTCATCAAACCCATCAAATTCACGATAAAAATAAGTAGATTGCTCTGTGAGTTCTTTTAACGTTTTTACTTTTTCCGCCATCACCGGAATAAGCGCATCAAACGCAGGTCCGTTATTAACATCTAAGCCTGCAGTCTGGAAGTGATAAACGAGCTCTTTTGCAACCTCTTGTGTTGGCAGATGACGCATATAATGCTGATTAAGCCAGTTTAGTTTCTCTGTATTAAATGCTGACGCTGAGGCATTGATATCATCTAGTTCAAAATATTCCAAAATCTCATCCATACTAAAAACTTCTTGATCACCATGCGACCAGCCTAAGCGAATAAGATAATTAATCAGCGCTTGCGGTAAATAACCCTCTTCTTTGTATTGCATCACACTGACCGCGCCATGGCGCTTGGAGAGCTTCTTGCCATCATCACCTAAAATCATTGGTACATGTGCAAATACGGGCACTTCAGCATTTAAGGCGTGATATAAATTGATCTGCCGTGGCGTATTGTTGACATGATCATCGCCACGCACCACATGGGTGATCTGCATATCGCTATCATCAACAACCACACAAAAGTTATATGTCGGCGCACCATCTGAGCGCTTGATAATTAAATCATCCAACTCACTATTGGCAATCGTGATGTCACCTTTCACCGCATCGATCCAGCTCACCACGCCTTCTTCTGGATTCTTAAAACGAATAACATGAGGCTTTGAAATATCTTCTTCACTAGCATCAAGGTGGCGACAATGCCCATCATAGCGCGGCTTTTGTTTATTTGCCATTTGCGTTTCTCTTAATTGATCCAAACGCTCACGCGAACAATAACAGCGATAGGCTTTACCTCCTGCTAACAGTTGATCAATAACCTCTTGATAGCGATCAAAATGCTCAGTTTGGTAGTATGGCGCACTATCGGCGTGTAATCCCAACCAATCCATGCCATCTAAAATTGCCTGTACAGCTTCTGGTGTTGAACGCTCAAGATCAGTATCCTCAACACGCAATACAAACTCACCGTTATTTTTACGCGCATAAACCCACGAAAAAAGTGCTGTTCTTGCCCCACCAACATGCAAATACCCCGTTGGACTCGGGGCAAAACGCGTTTTTACTCTTTTAGTCACGTTATCTACCTTAATTAATTTTATCTTTAAATTAAAAAATATTACTTACTGAAAAACGCTGACTAGTGTACTGGAAAAGACAATACTAATAAACCATGATGTTATTGCTAAGATCTGCATTTTTGCTTTTATCTTTCAGCAAATGACTGTTACAATGAGTCACTTTTAAGCAATTTCACGGCACAACATATCGCCGCTTTTTTATGTCTTTAATGCCAAGCTGTCATCTCAGTAATAGTTATTCATTTTCAAGCATTATTTATTTACTCAAAAATCCTTAGCGTCCTTTTGGTTCTTAATTTTCATTTTTTTAGAATATCCCACTGTAAATAGAAACAAATACCATCACACTTAAGGTAGAATCATGAGTACTCAAACCTCACAAATGATTGAGGCAAAAACCCTAAAAGTTAATTTTATTCTCTCCATTGTCTATGTGCTATTTAGCTTAGTAATTGTCTACTTTGCACAATCTTTAACGGTGCTGCTAGATGTCGGCTATTCAGTCATTACACTACTAATCTATGCTGCATCACTCTATGTAATCAAGAAAATCAATCAACCTGCTAACAAACGCTACCCTTATGGCTATCATCGCTTAGAGCCTGTTTTTGTACTCTTACAAGCTGGCTTTATCCTAGTCGTTGCAGCAAGTGTTATCATTATGGCAATTGTTAACCTAGTTACTCACGCCATAACACCCAACTATTTATTCGCTTTTATCGCCTCTGTCACAGGCACCCTGACTTGTAGCATAATGTATTTTTACGTTCGCAATGCTGCGCGCAAAACAGGTTCAAAAATTTTGAATGCTGATGCAGAGCTGTGGAAAGCAGATGCATTACTTAGCGCCTCCGTTGATATCTCGCTTGCTATTGCCCTGATATTAGTATTTTTTGGCTTACCGCATTTTGCCATCTACATCGATCCTATTATTGCTATTATTATGGGACTCCTGATTACTATCAAACCGTTAAAACTCATCAAAGAAGCAGGACTTAACTTATTAGACGCATCGGTTGCACCTGAGTTGCGTGAAAAAATCACCCAGGCAGCCAACCTAATTTGCGCTAATCAAGGCTTAAGCATTCAAAACAGTATCGTCACCCAATCTGGACGTTTTTTATTTGTTGATGTGCATTTAAAGCTTCCGCAAACTTTACCAACGCAAGAGTTGCGTAATTTAAAAGCAATCTTACTAAAACACTACAAGGACAATCATAAAGAAAATGTCGTTTACGTTTACCTAAGCATCTAATCTTATACCTTTCTTGCAATAAAGCTTGTTGATTGAACATCTAAAATCTCAACCGAATCACCGACCTTGGCATCCTCAACCAACACACGCCATTCAGTGTCACCAATCCTTGCTTTGGCAACGCCTGAGTGACTTTCTTTTGTGATCACAACAACCTTACCGATGTAACGCCCCAAACGATCATTAATATCAAGATTACCATTGTTTTTTTGCTTACGCTTTTTTAGCGCGTAATAACTTAATAGCATCGAGCCTAAAGCAAAGACCCCTGCTAATAGCAGCCGCCAATTGATCGGCAACTCAGGATAAAACCACATAATCACACCCATTAACAGTGCTGATATCGCAAAAAACAAGAAAAACATCGTTAAAGTAAAAATTTCAATAATCAGTAAAATTCCCATTAAAATCCACCAATGCCAATACAACATATTCTATCCACCTTAATCTGTTAGGCTTTAACCTGCATGGACTTTAACAGCTCACTGATCCCGCCAACAGAACCAATGATATTAGATGCCTCTAATGGCATCATAATTGTTTTACTATTATCCGATGACGCAATGGCACCAACGGCTTCAATATACTTTAATGCCACAAAGTATTGAATCGCTTGAATATCTCCTTTGGCAATGGCATTAGAAACGGTTTCAGTGGCAACTGCCTCGGCTTGCGCTGTCCGCTCACGCGCTTCAGCTTCACGAAATTGCGCTTCTTTGTAACCTTCGGCTTCTAACGCTTGTTTCATTTTTTGTGCTTCTGCGGCAAGAATCTCAGATTGTTTTTCACCTTCGGCCTTTAATATGGCCGCTTGGCGCACCCCCTCAGCTCGTAAGATCTCAGCACGCTTCTCACGCTCTGCTTTCATCTGCTGCGCCATCGCATCTAATAGATCGCGTGGAGGTGTAATATCTTTAATCTCAACACGGACGATTTTGACTCCCCATGGATCCGTCGCCTCATCTAAAACTGACAATAGCTTGGCATTCATAAAGTCACGATTCGATAGCATCTCATCCAAATCAATCCCACCTAAAACCGTACGGATATTCGTCATGATTAAGTTTTCTAATGCTAGGGGTAAATCATTGATCACATACGTGACTTTCTTTGCATCAAGTACTTGGAAAAAGGCAACACCATCGACTTGGACACTGGCATTATCGCGACTGATCACTTCCTGCTTTCTAACATTAAGCACGGTCTCTTTTAAACTCACGCGACTACGCACGCGATCGATTAGCGGGAAAATGATATTTAACCCCGGATGCAAGGTTTTATAGTAGCGCCCAAAGCGCTCCACCACAAACTCTGATGCTTGTGGCACCACCTTGACTGAAGCAAAAACAAATACAATTGCTAAAACAATAATCACTATAGGAATCAATGAGTGAAGTGCCATGTTACTACTCCTGTAAAGCTATCTTACGCACCAAAGTGTAGTTAGTTTTACTTAACTTTCCAAGCATTTGCAGTAAATCAATCTGATTTGTTTTACAACTCAAAAAAAACATCTACACTGAAGGTCACAATCATCTACGATATATACGCTTGCTTATGGATACTATTGCAATTATTGATGATGAACGAGACATTCGCGAAGGACTTGCTAGCTACCTTCAACAAAACCACTTTGATACTGCTGTATTTGAGGATGGTTTAAGCTTTTTAGAGGATTTTCATAAACGTGATTTTTCCTTGGTGATCCTTGATGTAATGATGCCTAAAATCGATGGTCTTGAGGTTTGTCGTGAATTAAGAAAAAAATCAAGCGTCCCTGTGATCTTCCTATCCGCAGCTGGAGAAGCATTTGATCGCATTTTAGGTCTTGAAGTTGGCGCGGATGATTATATTAGTAAACCCTTTAATCCACGTGAGGTGCTTGTGCGTGTCAAAACAGTCTTGCGCCGTCGCGGCAACACAAGTAACAGTACGCATGGCGCAATTGAAACAAACGACTGGGTGATTTCCCCTAATAAGCGTACGTTGACCTATCCTAATGGCGAAGAAATCAAATTCACACCGGCTGTTTATGAGCTTTTTGAATACCTGTATCAGCACAAAGGTGAAACCGTCTCGCGCGAGCAAACCTTTGAAGCGCTTTTGAAACGCCCCTTTGAAGAGTTTGATCGCACAATTGATATTCGCATTAGCCGCCTACGCAAAATGCTTGATAATAACCCTCAAGATGGCACCAGCTATATCCAGACAGTTAAAGGTGCTGTTTACTTATTTGATTTAAAAGACTAAAGATATGAATATCAACCTTCGCAAAGTCATTCGTAGTCAAAAAAAGGCTTTTCATATCGGCATAAGTTGTGCATTTTTTTTAATCTTCCTGCAATTTATTACCTCAAGCTACTATGTTTATTCCGGCATCAACTTTCAACGCTCAGCTGAGATTAAAAACTACGACCCGACAAAACAAAATGGCATATCAACCTTAAGTTTATTTGATCTAGCTAACATCGAAACTAATGAGGATAACTATATCCATGATCGCTTTGCTTTTTATTCGACCTTCCCATCATGTACTCAGTTAGGCATTTCACAATTGTTGAATAAAGTTGAAAAACCAATTAATAAATGTGAGAGTTTATTAAATAGCAACGGCACGTGGCTTAATGTCGTTTATTACTCAAAATTCCAACTGAACACCCCCGTTAGCATTGTCTTTGGCGTTGTTGTCAGCGTGTTGTTTTTATTTATCTTGTTGTTCTTAATTCAAATTAAATGGAGTATTCCTTTTTTTGAATTCCAACGCTTCGCGCAAGATATGGGACTCCGTCTTGAAGCCACACCAATTCAAATGCAACACGGGATTTTTGCTAAGGAAACTGCAGATACCTTTAACTTTATGCAGGATCGTATCAATCATGTATTAACCTATCAAAACAAGCTTCTTGCAATGACCTGTCATGATATCAGAACACCATTAGCACGTATCCAAGGACGCCGCTTACAAGATCAAAGTGAGCTATCAATTAAGGATCAACGTGATATTCATGAGATCAATCATATGCTTGATGATCTTGTCCTTTTCTCCAAAGAAAACTGGCTAAGCGGTATTCAGTTTGAGCAGACCAATGTTTGTGATTTTTTTGATGAGCTTATTGCTGAATACATTGAAAATAATAAAAATGTACGTCTTATCAATCAAATGGATGATGATTTAGAGCTTGATCTTAAGCGTCCAGCGTTCAAGCGCGCTATTAACAACATTATCAATAATGGACTAAAACATGGCTCTTGGGTAATTATTACTTTACAAACACGTTTAAAAGAGTCAGCCAAACCATCACTGATTATTGATATTTCAGATAATGGACCAGGCATTCCAGAAGATGAAATCCACAATATATTCACTCCTTTTTATACAGGCTCCTCCAAGAAAAAAGGTAACGGCTTGGGACTTGCTATTACCAAAGAAATTATCGATATTCACCAAGGAAAACTGAAAGTCAGCAATGCTACAAATGGAGGGCTTAATGTTCAGATTATTATCTAAAACATGGCAGCTTAATGCATTATTGCTGCTTTGCTGCTTAATCTTTTCAGGTATTGCTTTTACCTTATACTCTGCTTTTATCATTCAAAAAGTTGCTTTGCACGATGTTTATTACAATAGCCGCCTGTACACATCCACCTATCACTTTTTACTGGTGAGTTTGTTTTCACTGGGCTTTTTCTTGCTGCCTTTTTTAAACATCTTCTCACGCAGCTTTAACCATAGGCGGCTACTTACGATTTGTCTTGCAGTACAATTTATCTCAATACTTATATTTTATTATCACTTCAACTTTATGAGTCTTTTGTTCTCTGTCGTATCGATGTCCTTAACAAATATTATTTTTGTGCTGATCATCTTAAATTTATGGGCAATAACCCCGGCTAAATATCGTTTTTTTGTAATCTCAATCAGCTACGCAATTAAAACGGCTATTCTGACGGCTTTTTTTAATGCCACCTATAGCTACCATCAAACCATTGATAATCCTT
>JAQCCA010000030.1 GCA_027621155.1 Pseudomonadota bacterium
ATTCGTGATGTGATCTTATTCCCGCATATGCGTCCTGAATAATTTTTTATGAGTTAACTACTTCTACCTGCTGCCAGAATCTTATTCCCCACTTATTATCATGAGCTAATAATGCTAATTTAGGATCTGGATTCACGCAAATTGCTTTATCAACAAGCTCTAATAATGGCGCATCATTAATTGAGTCAGAGTAGAAAATACTTTGCTCACATATTTTAGATTGTTTTTGCAGCCATTGTTGATAGTAGTAAACTTTGCCGCTACCAAAACTCAGTGGTTCGATAACGCCACCGGTGAGTTTGCCATTTTCTTTGACACTTTGTACACCGATAATATTTTCCTGCTCAAATCCAAGCAAAAGACCAATGGGGCGCACTAAATCGATTAAGCTTGCGGATATTAATAAAATCTGATCGCCGTTTGCTATATACTCCTTAATTGCTTGGTGAGCTTCAGGGTAAGTGAAGTTCTTGACAATAAAGTGGGCAAAGTCTTTTAATGTGTTTTGTAATGAGCCCTCATTGTGTCCAATCAGAGGTTGTAAGATAAAGTGACAAAACCCGAGCATATCGACTTCACCGGCATGATAGGCGCGATCATAGGCTTCTTTGGTTGCCATAAAGGTTTTAGGGTTGTTAACCAGTTCCTGATCACATAGATATTTTGCCCATTCATTGGAGCAGTCAACAGAAATAAGCGTGTGGTCAAGATCAAAAATAGCGATATCAGACATGGTTTTGGCGTGGTGTTACGGTGAGTTTGTAGATATGATGATAAGCGATATGAACTTTGTCAAATAGAAATCTGAGGGGTGTTATGGCATTAAGGCATAAATGTGTAGCGGCAGTAACATTATCGTTAGTCACGCTCACAAGTTTTGCAAGCACTGATAATAGTTTTAAGTCACTTGAAAAAGAATATGGCGGGCAACTGGCAATTAGTGCTATTGATACATCGAATGATCACGCTGTTGATTATCATGCTAATAAACGCATGCCGATGTGCAGTACATTTAAGTTGATGCTTGTTGCGGCAATATTAGAAAAGAGCGCTAATGAGCCCAAATTGCTTGAAAAGAAGATCGTTTACACACAAAAAGATATGGTCAATGCATACTCGCCGTACACCCAAAAAAATCTGGGTAAAGGCATGAGTATTAAAGCACTCTGTCATGCAGCGATGTTAAGTGATAACACAGCAGCAAACCTACTATTGAAGCAATTGGGTGGTTTGGATAAGTTAAACCAATTTGCGCGAAGCATTGGTGATACGACCTTTAGGTTAGATCGTTATGAGCCCTATTTAAATACCGCTATCCCAGGAGATAAAAGAGATACAACAACAGCAAAAGCCATGTCACAGAGCTTAGATAAAATTGTACTGGGTAATGTTCTTCCTGCTATGCAGCGTGATTTATTGATCAAATGGATGCAAGCAAATACCACGGGAGACAAACGTATAAAAGCAGGTGTTAACAAGTCTTGGATCGTTGGTGATAAGACGGGTACGGGTGATTATGGTACAACGAATGATATTGGCGTGATATGGCCAAACAAATGCAAACCGCTTTTGATCAGTGTTTTCTATACACAGGATAAGCAAGATGCGAAAGCACAAGATATGGTGATCCAAAAAGCAACGAGCCTTGCTGTGGCTGAGCTTGGTAAAAATAATCCCTGCTTAGAGCAGATTGCCGAATGAGAGCTCAATATCATTTTAGAAAATCTGCTAAAGGACAGCTGTTAATTTGGGATGTTAAGAAGCTTGTTAGGCAATCACAGCATCTAAAAGCAATATCGATTAAAGTGGATCAAATTAAAGAGCTTGATCAGTGTTATTGGTATGAGCTTGGTGAAGAAAAGCCAACGTGCTTGAGTATTATTGAGCATATAAAAATTATTCAAGCTACTGATTTGAGTTATCCTATTTTGCTGTGTGCTGATGGGCAAATTATGGATGGCATGCATCGGGTATGCAAAGCTAAGTTGGAAAATCGAGAAATCATTAACGCCATTCAATTTGAAGTGACACCTGAACCAGATTTTATCGATATAGACCCAAAGGACTTGGTTTATTAACAGGAGATAGGGCATAAAAGACATGGAAACCCTTGGCTGGGTTGGTGGTTTCGCGCATAATAAACGCTGATATTTTGCAGGAACAGAGGATCGATATGTCTCATACTATAAAATCTAAAGCAGCCGTTGCTTGGCAAGCCAATACACCCCTTTCAATCGAAACTATTGATGTATTACCACCGCAAAAAGGTGAAATACGCATTAAGATTAATGCCTCTGGTGTTTGTCACACGGATAAATTCACATTATCTGGCGAAGATCCTGAAGCTGTGTTTCCGTGCGTTTTAGGGCATGAAGGTGCGGGTGTCGTTGAGTCAATTGGTGATGGAGTAACCTCTGTTGCCGTAGGTGATCATGTGATCCCTTTATATACACCTGAATGCGGTGCGTGTAAGTTTTGCCTCTCAGGTAAGACTAACCTGTGTCAGAAAATTCGCATAACACAAGGGCAAGGCTTAATGCCTGATGGTACAACACGCTTTTTTAAAGACGGTCAGCCCATTTATCACTATATGGGCTGTTCTACTTTTTCTGAGTATACTGTGTTGCCTGAAATTTCCGTTGCTAAAATTGATAAACAAGCACCGTTGGAAAAGGTGTGTTTACTTGGTTGTGGCGTAACGACAGGAATGGGGGCGGTAAAAAATACTGCCAAAGTTGAAAAAGGTGCAACTGTCGCTGTCTTTGGCTTGGGTGGCATTGGGTTAGCCGTGATTATTGGTGCAAAGATGGCGGAAGCAAAACGCATTATTGCCATCGATATTAATGAAGATAAGTTTCCTTTAGCACAAAAGCTTGGTGCAACTGAGTGTGTTAATCCTAAGCATCATAAGCGCCCAATTCAAGAGGTGATTGTTGAAATGACCGAAGGTGGTGTTGATTATTCATTTGAATGCATCGGTAATGTTGATGTGATGCGAAGTGCGCTAGAATGTGCGCATAAAGGGTGGGGCGAGTCAATTATTATCGGTGTTGCCGGTCAAGGCAAAGAGATTGCTACTCGTCCGTTTCAGCTAGTTACTGGTCGCGTGTGGAAGGGGAGCGCATTTGGTGGTGTCAAAGGGCGTTCGGAATTACCACAATATGTAAACGATTATTTAAAAGGTAAATTTGCGCTAGAAGACTTTATTACCCATACCATGCCAATTGAAGATATTAATCAAGCCTTTGAATTAATGGCGAAAGGCGAAAGCATTCGCAGCGTGGTTGAGTTCTAAGATGGCAGGTGTTCAACATATCGAAGTAGATGCTGATCGCAAAGGTCAACGTATTGATAATTTTCTGATTGGACAGTTTAGCAAGTTGCCTAAATCCTTGATATATCGTTGGATTCGCAAGGGAGACTTACGCGTCAATAAGAAACGCATTAAACAAACTTATCGCGTTGAGCCGGGTGATATTGTGCGTGTTCCACCATTTATCCTTGAGGAAGAAGCGCCAGCTAAGGTAAGTGATGATCATTTAGCCTTTCTTGAATCACTTATTTTATTTGAGAATGCAGATTATATGATTATTAATAAGCCCTCTGGCATTGCCGTTCACGGTGGCTCAGGCGTTAACTCAGGGTTAATAGAGCGCTTGCGTCAACTGCGCCCTCAAGCTAAAAAACTTGAGTTGGCTCATCGCTTGGATAAAGAAACTTCAGGTTGCATGATCATTGCCAAGAAATACAGCAACTTGACCTATTTTCATGAAGCTTTGAAAAAACGCGAAGTGCAAAAGACTTATCACGCCCTAGTGCATGGCAGTTGGTCAAATAAAGTCAAACAGATTGACTTGCCATTAAAGCGCCACTTATTACCTCATGGTGAGCGTATGGTGCGTGTTGACAAAACGGAAGGTAAGGACGCATTAACTAGTGTTAGAATATTGCAAAAATTTGATCAATATACTTTGGTTGAAGCGATGCCACACACCGGTAGAACGCATCAAATTCGTGTGCATCTTGCAGCATATCACTGTCCGATTGTTTGTGATAAAAAATATGGTATTGCCGATAAAGACCAAGTATTAATAAAAAAAGGCTTTAATCGCTTGTTTTTACACTCCGCCAATTTATCGTTTAAGGATCCCAAAACTGGGGAAGATATGCACTTTGAAGCGCCTTATGATCGTGATTGTGTGAAAGTTTTAGGTTTACTCTAAATCATCAATAGGTAAAAAGTCATGATTTAAGAGCTGTGCTACTGTATAAGGGCAGTGCTCAGGAAATGCTTTTTTAGCTCTCTAAAATCACTTTTACCCATACTTTCTACTTCCTCAACTAAATGCTCTATATCCACCTTATCAAAAGCTTTTTCTCTGAGTGCTTTGACTGTTTGCATGGTCCATGCATAGAAATCTCTATCATAAAGTGTATTTGCCATATGTTAATCTCCTAAACGTTAGCTTAGCTCTTTGAAGTATATACAATTTAAAAGTATACAGACAAAATTTTAGTGCAATGAAAGTAAATAAACTATAAGAAACTAAAAAGCGCACAATATGCGCGCTTAAAAAGAATATAGATGATTAAGCTGGAACCGCCCAACCAGTAACTTGCTGAAGGACTTTACCTAATTCAGCAGGTGACTTGCTAACAGCAACGCCAGCAGCTTCAAGTGCTGCAAATTTCTCAGCAGCTGTACCTTTACCACCAGAGATGATCGCGCCCGCGTGACCCATACGCTTACCAGCAGGTGCTGTTACACCCGCGATGTATGATACAACTGGCTTAGTAACGTGCTTTTTAATGTATTCAGCAGCTTCTTCTTCAGCTGAACCACCGATCTCACCAACCATGATGATTGCTTCTGTTTGTGGATCGTTTTGGAACATCTCTAAAGCATCGATAAAGTTAGTGCCTGGAATTGGATCGCCACCAATACCGATACATGTTGATTGACCAAAGCCTAAAGCAGTTGTTTGGTTAACTGCTTCGTATGTTAATGTACCAGAGCGTGATACGATACCAACTTTACCTGGCATATGGATGCTGCCTGGCATAATACCGATTTTGCACTCGCCTGGCGTAATAACGCCTGGGCAGTTTGGACCGATCAAACGTGAGCCTGAGCGCTCAACATAAACTTTAGCTTCAAGCATATCCATAACAGGAATGCCTTCAGTAATACATACGATCAATTTGATGCCAGCATCAGCGGCTTCAATGATTGAGTCTTTACAAAAAGGTGCTGGTACATAGATAACTGTTGCATCAGGTTGTACTGCATCAACGGCTTCTTGAACAGTATTGAATACTGGTAGACCTAAGTGAGTTGTACCCCCTTTGCCTGGTGTTACGCCACCAACCATTTTTGTACCATAAGCAATTGCTTGCTCAGAGTGGAAAGTACCTTGCTTACCAGTAAAACCTTGGCAGATAACTTTTGTATTTTTATTAACTAAAACGCTCATACGTGAGATACCTCTTTAACTGCTTCGATGATTTTCTTCGCACCATCTGTGAAACCATTAGCAGCAATAATATTTAAACCGCTTTCTTTTAATTTTTTGGCACCTAATTCAGCATTTGTACCGGCAAGACGCACAACAACGGGCACTTTAACGCCAACTTCTTCAACTGCTGCCATAATACCTTCAGCAATCATGTCACAACGCACGATGCCACCGAAGATATTAACAAATACCCCTTTAACTGCTGCATCAGATAGAATGATTTTGAATGCTTCTGATACGCGCTCTTTTGTAGCGCCACCGCCGACATCTAGGAAGTTTGCAGGACGTCCACCGTGAAGTTTAACGATGTCCATTGTTGCCATTGCAAGACCAGCACCATTAACCATGCATCCTATGTCGCCATCTAAAGCAACGTAGTTAAGTTCCCACTCAGCAGCACGTGCTTCACGCTCATCTTCTTGCGATAAGTCACGCCATTCAGCTAGTTGTGGTTGACGATATAGTGCATTACCATCAACAGCTACTTTAGCGTCTAAACAGTGAAGGTTACCTTCTTTGGTGATGACTAAAGGGTTGATTTCTAAAAGCTCAAGATCTCTTTCTTGGAACATTTTTGCAAGACCTAAGAAAATCTTAGTGAATTGCTTGATTTGGTTGCCTTCTAAGCCAAGCTTAAACGCAATTTTACGTGCTTGGTAAGGTTGCGCGCCGACGACTGGGTCAATAATTTCTTTGAAGATTTTCTCAGGTGTTTTTTCTGCAACTTCTTCAATCTCAACACCACCTTCAGTCGATGCCATAAAGATAATACGACGCGTGCTACGATCAACAACCGCGCTTAGATATAATTCTTTGGCAATATCAGTGCAGCTTTCGATAAGGATTTTGCTAACTGGCTGACCGTTTTCATCGGTTTGGAAAGTAACAAGACGTGTGCCCATCATGTTTTTCACAAAATTAGCAACATCTTCCTTGTTAGAAACAAGTTTCACGCCACCCGCTTTACCGCGACCGCCTGCGTGAACCTGAGCCTTAACAACCCACATATCACCACCAATTTTATCAACAGCAACCAACGCTTCTTCAACGCTTTCAACAGCATAACCCTTTGATACTGGTAAGCCATATTCAGCAAAAAGCTGTTTTGCTTGATATTCATGTAAATTCATATCTTTCTCACTATTTACTTTACGGTTTGTTTAACAAAATTTTCATGTTCTGATCGACACAAAAACGAAAACATCGGCAAGTATATCGCATTATCGGCACTCGGTTAAGCATCAATTACCAAAGTTTTTGTTTTCGCTTTTTTTAATCCGTATATACTCATAAGAAATCTGTTTTTTTGAATGTATTTATGGAATTTTTAAACGAGATAGCACCTATTATTATCATTGCGGCAACCATTATTGCTGTTTGTGTTGGCAGTTTTTTAAATGTTATCATTGCGCGCCTACCTGAAATACTAGATAAGCAATACAAAGATCAAGCCTATGATATTCTTGATATCTCGCCACCCGATATAAAGGGGAGTTTGTCTGAAAATATTCGTCGCAGGTCAGCTTGTCCGGCATGTCACCAGCCACTGAAGCCATGGCACAATATTCCTCTTGTGAGCTTTATCTTTTTGCGCGGTAAATGCAGCTTTTGTCACAGTAAGATATCTTGGCTCTATCCAAGTGTTGAGCTAATTAGCGGTCTGTTGGTGTTTCTCACGCTCTACCATTTTGGCGTGACGTTTGCGGCATTGTCGTTATGTTTGATGTATTTCTTTTTAATTCCGCTCGCAGCGATTGACCTTAAACATTTTATGTTGCCTGATAATCTCACCTTACCTTTGCTTTGGCTCGGACTAATAATAAATTGCGCGTTTGTATTTAGCTCACCAATACAGGCAATATTGGGTGCAGTCCTTGGTTATGGCATATTATGGCTCGTATTTTGGGTGTTTAAATTCATTACCAAAAAAGAAGGCATGGGCTATGGTGACTTCAAATTAATGGCAGCCCTTGGCGCTTGGTTTGGCGCACCAAGTTTGCTGTTTTTGATATTCACCAGTGCGGTGATCGGTATTGTGTTTGCTATTGTCATAAGCTTAATGAAGCGACAAGGAACCTCGCTGATTCCTTTTGGTCCCTCCATCGCACTTGCTGGGATACTGTATCCTTTTATCGGTCAAGCGCTGACTCATGCATATTTCCAAATGCTATTTCCGCATTTCTAGATAAGATTTATGGGCTAAGACTAAATGCTCACCCACAAGTGCTCACCGTACCCTGAGCGTAAGTCGAAGGGTAGCTTGGGAAAATCACACTTCATAAAGGCTTCGACTTACGCTCAGCCAACGCTTACACAATCAAAGTGGGCAGGAATATGGTCATAGCCGATTTATGTTAAGAGCAAAATCTAGCAGTAGACACCTCCGAAAAATTACTTTAGGATAAATCGCGTTTACAACAGGGGTGCCGTTGGCTGAGAGCAAAATGCAAGTTTTGTAACCCTTTGTACCTGAACTAGTTAGTACTAGCGTAGGAAGTTGTTATAACGATTTGTATTTTGTACTGTGCTCAAAACGATTGGCGCGATATATCACAGAAAGTTTTCCTACGCATGTAAAAGGCAAAATCTAAGGAGCCATACATGCCACAGCATAAAAAAACAGCATCAAGCAGCGACCAAGCGTCATTGACCTTATCAGCTGATTTACAAGTAGCCTATCCTGCATCGAGCAAAAAATATCTTAAGACGGATGACAATCTTCAGGTGCCTTTTCGCTATATTGCTCAGAGCGATACGCTAACTGAGCAAGGGCGCGTGCAAAATCCTGAGATTGCGGTATATGATACCTCAGGTCAATATAGTGATGAGTCTTACAATCATGATTTAGTTGAGGGGCTACCTAAATTGCGCCAAGCATGGATTAAAGACAATAACGAGATCGAAACATTAACAGACTTTAGTGCTGAGTTTACCCATACACAAAAAGACTTAGCATTTCCCAAGCGTGCTAAGCCATTAAAAGCAAAGCAAGGTCATAATGTCACACAAATGCATTGTGCGCGTCGCGGAATAATCACTAAAGAAATGCGTTATGTTGCACTGCGTGAGAATTTAAAGCGTGCAAATGCGCATATTCAAGATCCTATTTTACTTAAGCAGCATCCGGGTGTTGATTTTGGTGCAAACATTCCCAATGAGATAACGCCTGAGTTTGTGCGTCAAGAGATCGCCTTGGGGCGCGCAATTATTCCAAGTAATATCAATCACCCAGAAATGGAGCCAATGATTATAGGGCGCAATTTCAGTGTCAAAATCAATGCCAATATTGGGACATCAGCGGTGAGCTCATCGATTGCTGAGGAAGTCGAAAAAATGGTGATCGCAACGCGTTGGGGTGCCGATACAGTGATGGATTTATCCACGGGTAAAAACATTCATCAAACGCGTGAATGGATTATTCGTAACTCACCTGTACCCATTGGTACGGTGCCAATTTACCAAGCGCTTGAAAAAGTCGACGGTCAAGCAGAAAAACTGACATGGGAGATCTTTCGCGATACCTTGATTGAGCAAGCTGAGCAGGGGGTGAGTTATTTCACCATTCATGCGGGTGTGCGTTTGAAATATATTCATCTAACAGCTAAGAGACTAACAGGTATTGTCTCGCGTGGCGGCTCAATTATTGCCAAATGGTGTATTGCGCATCACAAGGAGAGCTTTATCTATACGCACTTTGATGAGATTTGTGAAATTATGAAAGCCTATGATGTCGCTTTTTCTTTGGGTGATGGCTTGCGTCCAGGTTCTATTTTAGATGCCAATGATGAAGCACAATTTGCAGAGCTTGAGACTCTGGGTGAGTTAACCAAGCGTGCGTGGGATCACGATGTGCAGGTGATGATTGAGGGACCAGGGCACGTGCCGATGCAAATGATCAAAGAGAATATGACCAAAGAGCTTAAGGATTGCTTTGAGGCACCATTTTATACCTTGGGCCCCTTGGTGACGGATATAGCACCTGGTTATGATCACATCACTTCAGCGATAGGAGCGGCACAAATTGGTTGGTATGGTACCTCAATGCTCTGTTATGTGACACCGAAAGAGCACTTAGGGTTGCCAGATAAAGAGGATGTGCGCGAGGGTATCGTTACTTATAAATTAGCAGCGCATGCAGCTGATTTAGCTAAGGGCTTTCCTGCGGCGCAAATTCGTGATAATGCCTTATCAAAAGCCCGTTTTGAGTTTAGATGGCAGGACCAGTTTAATTTAAGTCTTGATCCACAAAAAGCACAAAGCTTCCATGATCAAACTTTGCCAAAAGAAGGGCATAAGCTTGCACATTTTTGCTCGATGTGTGGTCCTAAGTTTTGTTCGATGAAAATCACTCAAGAAGTGCGTGATTATGCTAAAGAACATAAGCTTGATTTAGAGGATGTTGCAAGCAAAGGCATGCAGCAGAAAAGTGAGGATTTTTTAGCGCAAGGTGCTGAAATTTATCATGTCGAATAGCGCGCAGGTTGCGATTGTTGGTGGCGGTCTTGTTGGGCGCATACTGGCAATCACATTGCTTGAGTCGTTCGCTGATATTAGGATTGATCTATATGACAAAAGCACTGATTTTAGTGGTAAATCAAGTTGCGGTTATTCCGCAGCTGGCATGGTTGCCCCTGTTTCCGAAGCATTAGATGAAGGGCAAATGATCTATGATCTATCATGCTCTGCGGCAGAGGCTTGGCAGCGTATTGATCAATGGTTATTGGGTGGTGTTTTCACTCAAACAGGAACCAATATCATTGCTCACCCTTTGGATCTGAGTGATCTTGAAACCAAAATTGCGCGCGTCCAAAGATTGAGTTTACATGAACATGCTTATGCGCAAATTCCATTAACAGATCAGTATACTCAAGGTAAGCTCGCCCATCGCATGCTCCATATTGAGAATGAAGGTTGTGTTCATGTGCCGAAATTTTTTAGTCAATCAACACTTTGTTTAATGAATCATCCACGTGTTTCTTTACACTTGGCACAAGATATTTCTAAAGCTCAATCGCAAGATTTGCAAAGAGATTATGACTATGTTTGTGATACGCGCGGACTGGGCGCCAAAGATAGCTTCAATGATTTATATGGTATTCGTGGTGAGGCTCTGGTGGTTTATGCCCCTGAAGTGAACATCACAGGAATCACTAGGCTATGCCATCCGCGCATGCCGTTATATATCGTGCCACGTGGCAGTGGATTTTATTATATTGGTGCGACGATTGTCCAATCAGAAGATATGAGTCAGATGAGTGTGATTTCACAGCTTACTTTATTAAGCGCGTTACTAACCGTTGATGAGGGTTTTGCTGAAGCGAGGATTATCAAAAACTTCACCCAAATACGTCCTTGCTTTAAAGAGGGCTTGCCAAGGCTCATGCAACAGAATAACCTGATAACACTCAATGGCTTTTATCGGCATGGTTATCTTTTAGCGCCCATCTATGCATTAAAAGTTATCGATAAAATAAAACGTGATATAAAAGATATAAAAATAGTGGAGCAAGCATGATAGAGATCGTATTAAATGGTGAGAAAAAGCAATTGAAAAGTCAGCAATCATTGCAGGCATTATTAACCGATATCGGCTTTGCTTCAAGCTATGCTGCGGTTGCGGTCAATAAATCAATTATTGATCACAGTGCTTATGATACAACACAAATTAAACAGGGTGATGAGATCGATATTCTCACACCCATGCAAGGTGGTTAGATGGAGCAATTACAGCTTTATGATATAAGTCTTGGTTCGCGCATGCTTTTGGGGACAGCGCTTTATCCAAGCTTGGAGAGTATGTGTGATGCGATTAATACGTCACAAACGCAAATGGTTACTGTGGCATTAAAACGCGAATTACATGGTGGCAAAAATAACTTTTTCTGGCAAAATATACAGCAAAGTGGCTGCCATGTATTACCTAATACTGCAGGCTGTAAAACAGCAGATGAAGCGCTGATGATTGCTAAGGCAGCAAGGCAAATTTTCAATACTGACTTTATTAAGCTTGAAGTGATTGGTGATAATCATACCTTACAACCTAATGTGTTTGAGCTTATTAAAGCAGCAAAAATTCTCATTGATCAAGGGTTTAAGGTGCTGCCTTATTGCACCGATGATTTAATCGTCTGCCAGCAATTGGTCAATCTAGGCTGTAAAGTGATTATGCCGCTAGGTTCTTATATAGGCAGTGGGCAAGGCATTATTAACCCTTCAGCATTTAAATTATTGCGTTCACGTCTTAAAGATATCACGCTCATTGTTGATGCCGGTATTGGCACACCATCTGATGCCGTCTTAGCTATGGAGCTTGGTTTTGATGGCGTGCTCTTAAATAGTGCAGTGGCGTTAGCTGAAAACCCACCGCTGATGGCAGATGCTTTTCGTTTGGCGATTGAATCTGGCAGAAAAGCGTATTTAGCTAAACGCATGCCACAAAGAGAGCTAGCACAGGCAAGTACGCCGTTGCAAGATACGCCGTTTTGGCATCAAATGGACAAAGTGTAATAATGAAAAATAATAATAAAGCCAACCTGTTAGTCATTGGTGGCATTGATCCAACAGCACACGCCGGTGTGTTACAAGATATCAAAGTAGCCAACTATTTTAAGGTAGATTGTGCTGCCGTGATATCGGCAAATACTGTGCAAAATGATCGTGATTTTATAGCGCTTAACGTTGTTGAAGATACTATTTTCTATGAGCAATTTACAGCGATTGTCAATAGTCACAAACCACAAGTGATTAAAAGTGGTGTACTAGCTTCGGTTGCTCAAATTAAGATGCTAAGTAAATTCTTGCAAGATAACCCACAGGTGAAATATATCTGTGATCCAGTGATTGCAACAAGCTCAGGTGGCGTGTTGATGAGTGCGGATATTGTTAGTGTATTCAAGCAGCAGTTATTGCCATTGTGTTACTTATTAACGCCAAATTTACCTGAAGCGGCTATTTTGTTAAATGATGAGAATATCAATCAAAAATCGTCTGTTGAGATTGCACACACATTAAAAGCCTCATATGGAATGCAGCATGTCTTATTAAAAGGAGGACATGCCTTAGTCGAAAACCAAAGGGGGTGTGATTATTTGACACTTGCAGTTTGGCAAGGTGTGCAATATCAAAGCAAAGAACTCTATGGGGTCAATATACGTGGTACGGGTTGCGCCTTGGCGAGCAGTATTGCGGCTCTTTTGGCGCAAGGTCATGAAATAACAGAGGCGATCTGTATTGCTAAATACTATCTATCACAACAGATGGATAAGGCGATTAATGATCTCCCTCAACTAGAGGTTAGATATTTAAGTTATTATGCTCAAGATGCCATGGATAATGCGAGTTATTTGCCAGAGGTGAGCTATCAAACAGCTGAACATAAAAAGTTTCCACCAATGTCGCACCCAATAGGTTTTTATCCGGTTGTCGATCATGTTGATTGGTTGGAAAAATTGGCGAAATTAGGCGTTAAAACCATTCAGTTGCGACTAAAAAACTTACCAGAAGATCACTTGGAAACTCAAATTAAAAAAGCAAATGGTGTTGCTAAAGCCTATAATTTATCTTTATTTATTAATGATCATTGGCAGCTGGCGATTAAATATCAATGTTTTGGTGTTCACTTAGGGCAAGAGGATCTAGATACTGCCAATTTGCATGAGATTGCTCAAGCAGGATTGCATCTAGGAATCAGCACGCACAACTATGTTGAGTTAGCGCGCGCATTAACACTCAAGCCTTCATATATTGCATTAGGTCCCATTTACCCGACAACGACCAAAGAGATGAAGTTTAATGAGCAGGGATTAGATCAATTGCGTATTTGGCGTAAGCTTTGTCAGAAAATACCACTTGTTGCCATTGGTGGGATATTTGAGCCACAAATGCCTGATGTCTGGCAGTGTGGTGTCGATGGTGTTGCGGTTGTGAGCTACATAACCAAGACTCAACATCTGCAAAGAGCTGTGGCAACAGCACAAGACTTTGAGCAGATAGCGCTGGGAAATCGTATTGAATGTAGTATATGATGGCATTCGTGAATAAAGATGGAAGTGGCATATCAGGAGCAAGTAATGCAAGTTAAAAAAATCAAAAATATCAAGAAAGTCATTTTTACCAGCTTTGCAGCAACAGTGATGGTTTTATTTAGCAATAGTGCGTTAGCTAACCAAAAGCTATTGCGTGTTTGTACCACAGGAGACTATCCGCCGTTGACATCATATGATGCAAATACGGGAGAGTATAAAGGCTTTGCGATCACTGGCGCCAAAGAGTTTGCGCATAAAATTAAGCGTAAAGTTGAATTTGTGCATAGTGCATGGTCAACCTTAAGTGATGATCTTAAGACAAAATGTGATATCGCGATGGGTGGTATTAGTTACACGCCTGAGCGTGCAAGCATGTTTTATTTATCAACGGGCGTGCTGCCGAACCAAAAAGCCCCTGTGTTTTCTAAAGCAAATGAATCTACGTTTAAAAACCTTGCAAGCATTGACCAAAAGGGTGTGATTGTTATTGAGAATAAAGGTGGCACAAATCAGCCTTTTGCTGAGAGCTATATTCGTAATGCTGAGGTGAAAATCTTACCAACCAATGCAGAAGTGTATGCCTGTTTGAACAAATACCCTCAAAAGAAACTCGTTATGTTTACTGACAAAATTGAAGTGCAATACCGCGCAGATATGAAAGATAGTGTGTTGAGTGATCACGGACTTAAATTTGATTTAAATTCTATCCCAGGCAATAAAGTCAGCCAAAAGGTTTTTATGACCAATAAAACCAAAGATGGTAAGTGGCTAATTAAGAAAATGAATAGCTTTTATAAGCATCATAAAAAAGACTTTAATATGTGGTATCAAGATGCCTTAAAAATGCAATATCCTGCAGTGAAGGCGAGTTGCCCCTTTTAGTGTTTTAGATCATAGGATAAATGATGGATTACCAGGAATGTATTGATGCCTATGGCTGGATTTCACTGGCTTTTGCACAGGAGAGTTTGTTGTTAAGACGTTTTGTAAGTAGGAAAACCAAGCAATGAAAACCCATGAAATTGTACACCCCATTGTTCAGCATAAATTAAGCCTATTAAGGGATGAATCGACTTCAAGTCGTGACTTTAGAATGATCACTAGTGAGCTTGCCATGCTGTTATGTTATGAAGCATTAAGTGACCTGATGGTTGAAGAGGAAATTATTGAGCATTGGCAGGGGCGGCTTGCGGTACCTATGCTTAAAAAACCATTACCAACTTTTTGCCCGATACTGCGTGCAGGACTTGGTATGTTAGATGGTGCGTTATCTTTATTACCTAATGCGCCTGTAACAATGATCGGTGTCGAGCGTGATGAAGAAACTGCTAAGCCACGCGAGTATTACTTCAAAGCATGTGTTGATATTAATAAACGCATTGCGGTCATTCTCGATCCAATGCTAGCCACTGCCGGATCAATCAATAAGACGATTTCACTGCTTAAATCCGCAGGATGCAAGCATTTTATTGTGGTGACGCTATTATCCTCACCAGAAGGTATTGCGGCGCTTGAGAAAGCGCATCCCGAGGTTGAACTTTATACCGCTTCAATTGATCAATGTCTTAATGAAAAAGCCTATATTATTCCTGGACTTGGTGATGCGGGTGATAAAATTTTTGCAACCAAATGATATTTACAAGCGATAGTACCAATTTTATGGCATGATATAGCCCAAATTGTTAAAGCATATACCATCGTAAATCGTTTTATGGTGTTTAATGTTGAAGAGGTTTTTGATGCTTTTAGATGATTGGATTGCAGGTAATAGCTGCCCTTGACAGAGTCTTTGGGCGCTCATTTGCTAAAACAATGAAACTATTCATTGTTTCTTAACGCATTCGCTATTAGCAAAACTCAACTTGCCAAAAGCACG
>JAQCCA010000031.1 GCA_027621155.1 Pseudomonadota bacterium
ATGGTTTTCAGGCGGTATATGTACAGCAGAGACTCTAGAGTTGGGATAAAGGTTGAGCAACATCGAAAATCAACGCAAAGTAAACGATAAAGACACTTAGAAGTACCATACCATTAAAGACACTGGTGCGTCGTGAGGTGAAGGTAACCAAGGCAATTAAAAAGGTTAGCACCATAATGACAATCGATGTGCTGTTTAATCCAAGAATTAATGGTTGACCAAGGACAAGGCTTATGATAAGTACCGATGGCACAGTAAGGCAAATGGTAGCAACGGCAGAGCCCATGCATAGATTGATTGAGCGCTGTAATTGATTTTTATAAGCAGCTTGAATAGCACTCACTCCCTCTGGGGTTAATACTAAAAGCGCGATAATAAAACCACCTAGTTTACTGGGAAGTCCTGCCTCTTGAATGCTAAACTCAAGGAAACTGGCTAAATTTTTGGATAGTGCAATCATGACAACAAGACCAAGGAGTAACATGATGACATGATAGAGTACTGAGCCCATAGGGCTGTGGTGTTCCTCATCACTATCGCCATCATGCTTATACTGAAAATAATCTTTATGTGTTACTGTTTGTTTCACTAGAAATACCGCATAAAGGATCACGCAAACAATAATGACAACAACTGATTGACTTAAGTTAAACGTGCCCGCATCTGTGGCAACGGTGTAATTAGGGAGTATTAAACAGACTGTTAATAAAAGAATAAGTAAAGAAATATAAATACTAGCACCTTCGGTATTATACATTTGTGTGTTGTGTTTTATACCTCCTATTAATAGGCTAAGTCCAGCAAAGCCATTAATGGCAATCATAATCACGGCAAACATCGTGTCTCTGGCAAGCGTTGGATCACCTTTACCAATAAGCATCATCGTGATGATTAATGCTACTTCAATTGAGATCACAGAAAGGGTTAGGATCAAGGTGCCGTAGGGCTCACCAAATTTTTCTGCTAACCAATCTGCATGTTTAACGACATTAAAGGCGCAAACGAGCATCACAGCAAAGATAACGAAGGTTGTTGCTGCCGTGGCAAAATGACTAATGTTGTATGGATCCAGACCTGAAAAAACCATATTTAGTAGAACAAAGAGGATAACAGGCAAAATAACACCATATTCGGTTTTAATAAAACTTCTTGTTTTGTGCATTTTACCTCCTATTAATTCGTTGTTTTCAAGTCATTTTTTCATATGGCTTCTCTTACTGTTAGTCAGATGATAAACCAAAACCTGTTATTTATTATAATAAGTGTTTAAAAAAGTGTAAGGGCAAGTTGCCGGTGGATACCTTACAATCTTTAGTTGATCACTTGCAAGCAATTTTTAAAATAAGTCGATAGTATGTGCGTTTTGCTGATAATTTAATAGAAGAAAAAACTTGGTTAGATATTTTAAAAAATCTTAAAAGCGCTCAGCAGATGCTTGTTGCCAGTATTTGGCATATTGCATTGGTAGGTTATTATCATCTAATAAGCTATCTTTTTTAAGGTATTGATAGACTTCATCAAGTGATTGCACGGTTTTTTCATCAATACGACGTATAACACGTGACGCTGACAGCTCGCTTGGGTTCTTAAGTCCCATAGCGCCAACAAGTTCAGTAAAGCTTTTAACGGTTGCATCATGAAAGCGGTAAACTCGTTGTTTCTTGTCATCAATATCAAGCGCTTTATATAGTCGTGGATTTTGTGTGGCAACGCCTGTTGGACAGGTATTGCGATTGCATTGTTTGGATTGAATACATCCCAAGGATAACATCATGGCTCTGGCGCTATTGATAACATCAGCACCTAAGGCAATACGCTTGACCATATCAAAGCCTGTCGCTGTTTTACCACTGGCAATAATACAAATATGCTCACGAATCCCAGAACCAACCAATGCGTTATGAACAAATGCTAAAGCATCTTCAAGTGGCACACCAATATGATTGACGTATTCCTCAGGAGCTGCTCCTGTACCACCTTCAGCACCATCAATGGTAATAAAATCAGGAAAAATTTGCGTTTTTAACATGGCTTTACAAATAGCGAAAAACTCTGTTTTGCGCCCTATGCATAGTTTAAAACCAATGGGTTTGCCACCTGAAAGCTCACGCAGTTTTTGCACAAATTGACATAGCTCAACAGGTGTCGAAAAAGCAGTGTGCGCAGGTGGGGATAAAACATCTTCACCCATTGGCACATCACGAATTTTAGAAATTTCAGGGGTGAGTTTTTCTTTCGGTAAAACACCGCCATGAGCAGGTTTTGCTCCTTGTGAGAGTTTAATCTCAATCATTTTAATATCATCATATTGCGCTTGAATGGCAAACTTATCTGGATCAAAGTGCCCATCTTTGGTTCTAAAACCAAAATATCCTGTCCCAATTTGCAGACAAATATCACCACCCTGACGATGATACTCAGTTAAACCACCTTCGCCAGTGTTATGACAAAACCCACCAAGCTTAGCACCTTTATTAAGTGCCATAATCGCATTTTTGGACAAGGCGCCATAACTCATGGCTGAAATATTTAGGCGTGATGAGATATAAGGTTTTGTACATTGATGGTTGCCTATTTGAAATTTAGGATCCACATCCTTTGGGTGAATTGGTGCTAATGAATGCAAAACCCACTCATAACCTGGGCGGTTAATATCTCGCTCGGTGCCAAAGGGAAGCGTGTCCTCGATACCTTTAGCACGCTGATAAACTAAAGAACGAGTTTGTCGATCAAAAGGGCGCTCGCTTTGATCTGTTGCAACAAAATACTGCTGAATCTCGGGTCGAAAAAACTCTAAGATAAAGCGCATATGCCCAAGGACTGGGAAGTTGCGCAGTATGGTATGCTTTTTTTGTGTTACATCATAAATGGCAACAATAATAAGCGCAATGACAACAATACTCATCGTAATCTCACTGTGCAATAAAGCTAAAAAAGCAAGAATAATGAGTAAGACAATACCAAATCCAATATACCATTTTCTACGTTCTGAAATGTGAAACATAAATATTCCTTAGTGTTTAGTCCTATGTTCATATGGAATAATAGTGAGAAATATGAGAAATTCAATTTAAAACAACCATAGCCATCATTTGTAACATAACTGTAACAATTGCTATTTATACTTAGCAATGACTTAATTAAGTAGGAAGGATAGGTTTTGAGGCAAAGTGGGGATAGAAACTTTTTGAAGCTATTAATAGCTTTGGCATCGCTAACACTGATCATTTTTGTGTTATTGTTAATGAGTCTTATTGTATTTAGTTGGCCAAGTATTCGTGAGTATGGTGTCTCTTTTTTGTGGAGTGATGCATGGAATCCTGTAACTGAGCAATTTGGTGCCTATTCAGTTATCATTGGTACGCTGGTTACATCCATTTTGGCACTTGTAATTGCTGTGCCTTTTAGCTTAGGTATTGCACTTTTGATCGATGAGTTATTGCCCAGACCTATAGGTAGAGTTCTTGCACGATTGATTGAGTTAATGGCAGGGATCCCGAGTATCGTTTATGGTATTTGGGGGCTTTTTGTGCTTTTGCCGTGGGTTAAATCTTTACAGTTAAAATTAATGCCGTTATCACTATCTTGGCAGGCTAAGTTTTTAGCTCTTGCCGAGAGTGGTTCATTTTGGGCACACTTTGAGCCGCTTGTGATGTTCTTTATCAAAAGCTTACCAACAGGCAGTAGTATTTTTGCTGCGAGCATTATCTTAGCCATTATGGTGATTCCTTTAATCTCATCGGTAATGCGTGATGTAATCAGTGCGATTCCACAAGTGACGAAAGAAGCAGCATTTGGTATTGGTGCGACCAAGTGGGAAGTCACCAAAAATGTCATTTTCCCTTATGCCTTACCCGGCATGATGGGTGCGATTATTTTAGGTTTTGGTCGTGCGTTAGGCGAAACGATGGCAGTGACTTTTGTGATTGGTAATGTCCATAATTTGCAAGGTTTATTTATGCCAAGTGCGACCATCTCATCAGCCATTGCTAATGAGTTTAATGAAGCATTAGGTGCATTGTATCCTGCAGCATTGGTTGAAACAGGATTGATATTATTCTTAATCACTTTGGTGGTTTTACTCATATCACGTTGGATTTTAAAGCGTTACAAAGTAGGAGTGGCGTAATGAATATGATTGGACAATTTGCACTTAAGCGACGGATTAAATCAAATATTTTTGTTTCTCTATGTTGGCTAAGTGCGATTATTAGCATTTTTTTCTTGTGTAGCATTTTGTATGAGTTAGTAATGCGTGGTATGCCTAGCTTTAGCACGTATATTTTCACACATGACACGAGAGAACTTGGGCTTAGAAATGCCATTATTGGCTCATTAATGTTAACGATTGGTGCAATAGTCATTGCCACGCCAATTTCCATTTTGACCGCAACCTTTTTTGTCGAGTTTCGACAGTTCAGACGCACGATTAAGGTCTTACGCTTTATCAATGACATGATGTTAAGCACGCCATCAGTGATTGTCGGTTTATTTATTTATACTCTTATTGTCGTTAACACCAGTTTCTCAGGTTATGCCGGAATCATTGCGCTAGCGGTTATTGCGATGCCAATGATCACACGTGCTGCTGAGGATGTATTATATCTTGTATCTCCGCTGTTAAAGGAATCAGCTATTGCACTAGGTGTGCCAAAGTGGCGTGTAATTGTGATGATTGGCTTTCGCTCGGCAAAGACAGGACTCATTACTGCGGTGGTATTAGCCACGGCAAGAGTGATGGGCGAAAGTGCGCCATTATTGTTTACCTCAGCAAAAAACAGCTTTTTAAGCTTCAATATGGGGCAAGCGATTGAGAGCTTACCGGTGATGATTTTTGAAAATGCGATGCAACCATATCCGGAGTTTCAACAAGTGGCATGGACGGCGGCACTTATTGTTACCGCATTAGTATTGGTGATGAATTTGACAGCGCGTTGGATTGCAAAAGATAAATAAGTGGTAATAAAGCAAAGAATAAGAGATGATCATGCAACAATTGACAGAATTTAAAAGCTTAAAAAATTTAGAAAACATAGAAAGCATAGCACAAGCTCAAACTGATCATAGTCAATTTGAAACTCAAGGGAGGGTGTTAAATTTGCCAAATAAGCAGTACTTAGCAGTAAAGAATCTTAACTTTTATTATGGTGACAGCAAGACATTACATGATATTAATGCAAGCTTCGCGCAAAATAAAATTACCACATTAATTGGTCCATCAGGTTCTGGAAAGTCCACTTTGCTTAGAACATTAAATCGTATTTATGAGCTATATCCCAAGCAAAAAGCCACAGGGCAAATTTTGTTACAAGGGCAAAATGTCTTAGAAAAAAATATCGATTTGAATCAACTGCGTAAAGAAATTGGCATGGTTTTTCAAAAACCAACGCCTTTTCCGATGAGTATTTTTGATAATATTGCCTTTGCCATTAAATTGCATGAGAAGTTACCTAAGGCTGAATTGCAACAGCGCGTTGAAGAGGCATTAAAGCAAGCTGCGTTATGGGATGAGGTAAAAGATAAATTACAACAGCAAGGCACACGTCTTTCAGGTGGGCAACAGCAGCGATTATGTATTGCGCGTACACTGGCAGTAAAACCTAAGATTTTATTATTAGATGAGCCGACATCGGCGCTAGATCCAATTTCTACCAAGAAGATAGAAGGGTTACTGACAGAGTTAAAGGCTCAATATACGATTGTGATGGTGACACATAATTTAAAGCAAGCTGAACGCTTATCAGACAGTACGATGTTTATGATCAATGGTGAGCTTGTCGAGTATGCCCCAACTGATGTATTCTTTAACGCACCTAAGGATCCGCGAACGGTTGATTATATTCATAATGAATAACTAGAGTTAGGAAAACGGTACAAGTTCAATGACTAATGGGTTTAAAACTGGAAACATAAGGATAAATGAATGAAACGAGTAAGATTTAAGAAAACTGTATTGATTGGTGCTCTGGCAAGTAGTGCTATGGCTGTATTGGCATTATCAGGATGTAGCGAAAAAGCACATGAAAGTGATGGCAAGGCAGCATCAAGCCAATCAGTTATTATGGGCTCAGGTTCGAGTTTTATCTATCCTGCGATGTCACGCTGGGCAAATGAATATTATAATCAAACAGGGGTGAAGATTAACTATCAGCCGATTGGTTCAGGTGGCGGGCAACGCCAGATTTTTGCAGGGACTGTTAACTTCGCAGCATCCGATCAGCCACTAAATAATGCTGAGCTTACTAAATACAATTTATTACAATTCCCTGCAATTGTTGGTGGTATTGTGCCGGTGATTAATGTTCAGGGTATTAAGACGAATGAGCTCGTCTTAAGCGGTAAAGTGTTAGCAGATATTTATTTAGGTAAAATCCAATATTGGAATAATTCAGCGATTGCCGCTTTAAATCCAAAGCTTAAGTTACCACATAATGCGATTATCACGGTGCATCGCGCCGATGGTTCAGGGACAACTTATAACTTTACGCAATACTTAGCATCCGTGAATCCTATATGGCAGAAGCAAGTTGGTGTTGATACTTCAGTGCAATGGCCGGTAGGTATTGGTGCTAAAGGCAACCAAGGTGTGGCAGCACAAGTGCAGCAAGTCGATGATAGTATCGGTTATGTTGAGTACGCCTATGCAAAAACCGCGAATATTCCAACCGTTAAACTGATTAATCAAAGTGGTCAAACAGTGACTGCGGATTTAAATAGTTTTGCAAGCGCTGCAAAGTATGCATCATGGCAGGCAAAGGATAATTATAATCTGCTCTTAGTAAATCAACCTGGCAGTGACAGCTGGCCAATTGTTGCCACGACTTTTGTTTTGTTACCTGAGAAAGCAAAGCAGGGGATCAATCAAGACATTAAGCAGTTCTTTACTTTTGCTTATTCTGAACAGGGTGACAAGATTGCTCAAAAACTTGATTATGTTGGTATTCCACAAAATGTCGTTGCAGGCATTAAAGTTTATTGGGATAAAGTCTAAATACTTAATGATGTTCTTTACGGTTATGCAGATTCCAGCATAACGCCAGTAGTATTGTCGCGATAACGCTAGCTGAAATTAAAAAGTAGTATTCCCAATGGGACGACGCCAATAGCTAAAACTCCGGCACCAACATTATGTGCAGTATTCCATATGCCCATTTTTGTGCCGTGTTCTTTATCACTAAACCAATGTGTCATGATTCTAGCGCAAGGCGGCCAGCCCATACCTTGCACCCAACCATTGATAAACATAATGACAAACATCACCGTGACGCCAGCGCTTAAGCAAGAAGGTAAGAAGGTTCAATATGCCAGATATGAATAAGCCCGTGGCAAGAAAGATCTTGGCATTGCTGCGATCAGAAATGTTTCCCATCAAAAATTTACTTAGACCATAGGCGACACCTAAAGCTGCACCAATTAAACCCAGCTGGTCAGCTGTTAAGGTGGTAATATATTGCTTAGAAACATCAAAACTACTACGTCCAAAATAATACGTAAAATAGCCAATATAGGCGACTAGAAACATTCGTAAACGCCATTGTGGGTAAAGTTTTTTAACTTGTTGTGCGGGTAAAAGGGCAATAGCCTTTGCCGGTTGGAAGAGTTTGCGTAACATACAGGGTGCCTGTGTTTTTTGAATTGGCATAGTGTAAGACCTTCAAAGTTAAACGTAAAATCAAATTTTGGAAATTTACAACATGAGCATAACGAGGCTTGAAATTCATAAACGGATTTATAAAATAAAGGTCGTTAACTATATGAAGTTTTTAAAGCCTTAGGAGGGTTTATGCCGGTATATCAGGATTTTGAAAGTTTATTAGCGTATTTAGATGCACGTATCGTTGGGCAACGCGCTTTGACAAAGCGTCTTCTCATTGCCTTATTATCATCAGGACACTTACTGGTTGAGGGCGCACCCGGTCTTGCCAAAACCACGGCAATCAAAACCTTAGCCGAGTGTATTGAATGTTCCTATCATCGTATTCAATTTACACCTGATTTATTGCCTGCGGATTTAACAGGCACTGAGATTTATATTCCTGAGCGCCAAAGCTTTGAGTTTCAAACCGGTCCCTTGTTTCATAATTTATTAGTGGCTGATGAGATCAATCGCGCACCGGCTAAAGTGCAGTCAGCACTATTAGAGGCAATGGGTGAGAAGCAGATTACCATTGGTAAGCAAACGTATCCACTGCCTGATTTATTCTTAGTGATGGCAACACAAAACCCGATTGAGCAAGAGGGAACTTACCCATTACCCGAGGCGCAATTAGATCGCTTTATGCTGTATGTTAAAATCGGCTATCCCGATGCGGCAATGGAAAAAGAAATTTTAGCGTTAAATCGTGGCAATCGTTCAGTGAACTTACAGAAACCACCATTGATCATACAACAGAAAATCTTCACAGCGCAGCAACAAGTATTAGATCTGCATGTGTCTAGTGCCGTTGAAGAGTACATGATTCAGTTGGTATTAGCCACGCGCGATGCAGCTAAATACAGTGAAGACTTAGCTAAATGGATTCGTTTTGGTGCAAGTCCACGTGGCACGATTGCGCTTGAGCGCGCGGCACGCGCGCATGCTTGGCTTAATGCAGAAGACTATGTATCGCCACATGATGTCCATGCTGTGATTCATGAGGTGTTAAGACATAGAATATTGCTAAGCTTTGAAGCTGAAGTTGATAATATTACCAGTGATGATGTCATTGATGCACTTTTAAAAGCCGTGCCGATTCCATAAGTGGAAGAGGGGAAACGCTAATGAATTTAAAAAACACAAGTGATCAACAAGGTATAACGGCAGACATTAATGAATTATTGAGTTTGCGCTTTCAGGCACAAAATATTCAATTTTTTAATAGTCAACGTGTTAATACCAATCAGGTCGGTCAACATGTCTCACGCGCCAGAGGGCGAGGAATGGACTTTGAAGAGGTTCGACATTATCAACCAGGGGATGATATTCGTTTAATGCATTGGTCGCTAACTGCGCGTCTTGGGAAGCCGTATACCAAGATATATAAAGAAGAGCGGGAACGTGCGATCTATTTTATCGTCGATCAAACCGCATCGATGCAATTTGGAACGCGTGTGTGTTTCAAAAGTGTACTAGCCGCTAAGGTATGTGCATTATTGGGCTGGGCAGCACTGAATCATCATGAACAAGTCGGTGGTGTGGTATTTGCAGATGAAGGGTTATATCAGTTAACACCAGCACGTAGTCGCACGCATTTATTGAAGTTTTTCAAATGCCTAAGTGACCCAGATAATATGCTACGACCATCAAATAGCCATTCAATGGCAATGACACTGAAGAATTTATCAAAAACACTGAAAAGTGGCAGTGTTGTGATTGTGATCAGTGACTTTGTAAATTTTGATGATGAGGCTGAACAGTATTTAAAATTAATCAATCGTAAGAGTGAGATTATCCAAGTATTTACTTATGATCCATTAGAAGCAAGCCTACCTAGCAAGGGTCAATACTGCTTTAGTGATGGGCAGTTGCATTTCTTGGAGTTAAATGCCGCGGATAAAGAGGTGCATAAGCGCTATGCCGAGCCATTTAATAAGCGACTAGATAGGATCAAAGCATTGTCAAGCAAACACAATATGCAATTTGTCGCATTGGCAACGAATGATGATGTGGTTAAAACCTTAAATCATGGAGTAATGCGTTATGGCTACTGATGTATTAGCAGGGTTAAAGGATATTCATCTTCCGCCTGCGGTATCGATTTGGCCTCTGGCAATGGGATGGTATATTCTGGCTGTTATTGTCTTAGTTGTGATTGTGCTGATGATATGGTTCTTAGCTAAAAAGATTAAAGCGCATCGTCATAAGCAAGCAATAATAAAGATGTTTGATCAAACGATACAAGCTGCTCAGTCAGAAAAATCACAAGCTTTTATATCAGAGGTTTCTATTTTTTTAAAGCAGGTAGCTATGCAAGAGCTTAAAGTTGATAATGCACACCTATACTTCGGTGAGGATTGGTTGAAGTTCCTAGATCAGCAGCTTAAAACAGATGATTTTAGTCAAGGTGATGGGCGTGTGCTATTAGATAGCTATAGGTTAAAAGAAGTCAGTATTGATGAGCAACAAGCACTCATTACATTAACGAAAAAATGGTTAAGGAAAGTGTTATGATGACCATTGCCTATCCTTGGATTTTTGTTTTATTGTTGTTACCCGTTATCTTGCGTTTTGTATTACCAAGAATAAATAATAGTGATGCAAAACAAGGGCTTAAGATTCCGTTTTATACCTCATTGCAACAAACAATGGCTGAAGGTGAGGCTAAACGAACACTTCATTTGTCATGGTTTAAATATTTGCTACTGATTATTTGGTTTTTATTGGTTGTTTCAGGCGCTGGTGTGCAATGGTTGGGTGCGCCATTAACTTTGCCACAAACATGACGTGATTTGATGTTGGCAGTTGATCTTTCAGGCAGTATGCGCACACCAGATATGCTGGTTAATGGCAAGACTGAGTCAAGGATTGATTTGGTGAAAACGGTTGCTAATGAATTTATTCAAAAGCGCGAGGGCGATCGTTTGGGACTTATTTTATTTGGTTCTAAACCTTATTTGCAAACGCCACTAACTTTTGATCGCAAAACCGTTGGACAAATGCTTAATGATGCTACGGTGGGTATTGCGGGTATTCAAACCGCGATAGGGGATGCAATTGGTCTTGCGATTAAACAGTTGATGCATTATCCCAAGCAATCACGCGCGCTTATTCTTTTAACCGATGGTGGCAATAATGCCGGTGTTATTGATCCTGATACGGCAGCCAAGCTTGCCAAAGATGAACATATCAAGATTTATACCATTGGTTTGGGCGCAAAGCAGATGACGATGCAGACGATGTTTGGTCCGCAAATTATTAATCCATCGAGTGATTTGGATATTGATGGGTTGAAAAAAATTGCACAGATGACCGGTGGTGAGTTTTTCCGCGCTGAAGATGGTAAAGAGCTTGAAGCCATTTACAATAAAATTAATCAGTTAGAACCGGTGAAATCCGATAAAATCACCATTCGTCCGATAACACCATTTTATCCATGGACTTTGGGAGCTGCGATGATCTTAAGCTTTATTTTGGCATTGTTATGGATTAAAAGAAGTCAAAGGAGTGTTATATGAGTTCCATCGATTTCCACTTATTTAATTCATTTCACTTTTTACGTCCGTGGTGGTTTTTGCTGATCATTCCAGCGATTGTTTTACTCATTATCATCTTAAGAGTCAAGAGCAGTGGTAATAATTGGAGTGCGCATTGTGATCCACACTTATTAAAGCATCTATTAGTCGGGCAGCAGGCACGTAAGCGTCGTATGTTGCCAGTGATGATTTTCTTATTATGGTGTATTGGCATTGTCGCATTAGCAGGACCAACATGGTCACAGTACCCGCAACCGGTTTATCAAAAAGTGGCAGCACGTGTGATTGCATTAGATGTCTCGCAAACTATGAATGCCAATGATGTTCCTCCTACACGGTTAGAGCGAGCACACTTTAAGGTATTGGATTTACTGAAAGCGATTAAAGAAGGGCAAACAGGAATGATCGTATTCTCGAGTGAACCTTTTGTGGTATCGCCCTTGACGGCTGATAGCAATACCATTGCTAATATGGTGCCCTCACTGGATTCAAGTGTTGTACCTGTTGGAGGTGATAATATCCAAAAAGCATTAGTAGAATCAGAAAAACTCATCAAACAGGCGGGATTTGCTCACGGTCAGATTGTTTTAGTTACTGATAGTACACCTTCACCTGCAGCATTGGCAGAAGCCAAAAATTTAGCAACAGAGGGTATTAAAACATCTGTATTGGCGATTGGTACGGCACAAGGTGGACCAATTAAGAATAGTGATGGCGGTTTTGTTACCAATAAAAAGGGACAAATTGTATTTGTTAATATGAATGCTGCTGAATTACAAAAACTTGCAAGCTCAGGTGATGGGCAATTTAGCTTAATTACCGATAATGATCAGGATGTTACCAAAATGCTAAGTCATGATGGTGATGGTAAGACGCAAAAAACAGAGGCACAAAAAGCCAATGCATTGTTGAAAGATGAAGGACATTGGCTTATTTGGGTATTGATTATTCTGGTGGCATTGATTGCACGAAAAGGTTGGTTGGAGAGAGTATGTCGATAAAGCGTATCAGTGGGGTTGTCGTGTTATTATTGCCGACACTGTTGTTGGCAAATACTTGGCAGAATCTGTGGTTAAATAAAAATCAACAGGCTGAAAACTTATTTAATGAGCACAAAAACAAAGAAGCAGCCTCTATGTTTAGTGATAGTCGCTGGCAGGGTGCTGCATTATATCGTGCTAAAGATTATCAAGCGGCATTAAGTGCTTTTGAAAAAGATGATTCAGCAGTGGGCTTGTATAATCAGGGTAATGCTTTAGCGCAATTGCATGAATATCAAAAAGCAATAGCCGCCTATAAAGCAGCTTTAGCCAAAGAGAGTAACTTTGCTGATGCTAAAGCGAATCTTGAGTATATTGAGAATCTGTTAAAACAACAGCAACAACAAAATCAGCAAAAGAGTGAGCAAAAGCAGGATCAGAAAAATTCTCAAGATAAAGACAATAAAGATCAACAGAATAAACAACAAAATACGCAAAACAATCAAAATAATAAGCAAGATCAAAAAGATCAAAATCAGCAGAATCAGCATGATCAACAAAATAGTGATCAGAAAAATCAGCAAGATGGGCAAAATAAACAGAGTGATCAGAGTCAAAGTAATCAAAACAATGATCAACAGAATATAGATCAGCAGCAAGAACAAAGAAAACAAAAAGGTCAAAAAGAGCAACAAGATAATTCATCATCGACTGAAAACGCTCAAAGTGCTCAAAGTGAGAAAAACAAAGATAATGATAAGAATCAAAAAGATCAGCGATCACAGGCATTAGCAAAAGAGAATGAAAAAGATAAAAAAGACAAAAAAGAGGCTAATGATCCATCACAAAAGGTAGCGGTTTCAAGTGCCAAAGCGCGTGAAGATGCACTGCGTCAGAAAAAGGTTGATGCCATTTTGTCACAGATTCCAGATGATCCAGGTGGATTATTGAAACAGAAATTCTTAAGAGACTATGAGCGACGTCAAACATCGCAAAATGGAGGGAATAATGATTAGATTTATCAGCAGAATAAATAAGATATACAAGATGGAAAAGATCAAAAGAACAATCAGTATTCTTATACTTGCACCTGCTTTATTTATGTTTATGGTGCAATCATTGCATGCTGCTGTTTCGGCATCAGTTGATCGCACACAGGTGGCAGATGGTGAGAGTTTGACGCTAACGATTAAGCTTGATGATATGAATGAGCAGCCTGATTTGGCACCATTGAAGCAGGATTTTGATGTTTATGGTACCAGTACCAGTAGTCATACCAGCGTTATCAATGGCAAAAGCACGTCGGATATTTCGTATATTGTGACTTTATTGCCTAAAAAAACTGGAAATATCACCATTCCAGCGTTAACTGTTGGGAGTGAGCAAACCAAGCCATTGATGATTACGGTCACCAAAGCCCCAGAAGGGACTCATGGTAAACAAACAGCAAATGTCTTTTTAGATGCGTCTCTTTCAAGTGATAGTGCGTATGTTAACACACCTGTGCTCTACACCTTGAAACTATATTATGCAGAGCCATTATCTAATTTAAGTATGCAGCCACTGCAATTAGCCAATGCAACGATTGAGCCTTTTGGCAAAAATAGCCAATATCAAGCACAACAAAATGGCAAAACCTATAATGTAGTTGAGCAGCAGTTTTTAATTACAGCCAATCAATCCGGTGAGATTACTATTCCACAAAGCGTTATTCAGGCAGCGGTTTTACAAAACAACCCCAATTCATTTTTTGCCATGCAAAGTGCTAAGCCAATATTGGTGAAGTCAAATCCATTAACGTTGCATGTGAAGCCAATTCCTCAAAATGTTGACATTAATGATTGGTTGCCTGCCAATTCAGTTACGTTAAAAGACAGTTGGTCAAGTGATTCCAATGAGCTAACTGTTGGTGAGCCGGTAACGCGCACAATTGTCTTGACGGCAACAGGTGTGCAAGCAGCTAGCTTGCCTAATTTAACCTTTCCACATGCCGATAGTGTTAATGCATACCCAGATAAGGCGCAAAGCAAAGATTATGTGGAAAATAACCTGCCTGCAGCAAGTAAAGTCTTTAAGGTTGCCTATATCCCAACACAGAAAGGTATTATTGAGTTTCCAAAAATTACAGTGCATTGGTTTGATGTGAAATCACAGACCATGCAAACAGCCATTTTGCCAGCCCAAACCTTTAAAGTATTGCCTGACAAAGTGGTAACACCTGTGCAAACCAGTGCGATAAATGCAGCGCCTGTAGCACAGCCCGCAAAGACAGTCATTAAGGTGGTGCATAGCAAACTATGGATGGTGTTAGCGATTATCTTTGCGATCTTATGGTTAGTTACATTGATTATATTGCTTATGTTTATTAGCAAGTTTAAATCTAAGAAAGTATCACTAACTTCAGATAAACAAACATCACTTGAAAAGCCGGATATTAATCAGGCGCTTAAGGATATTAAACAAGCATGTGATCATAAGGATCTCGTCGCTGTCAATCATGCAATTGTCTCTTGGGGTAATGCTTTATTCAATCGAAGCTTCTACAGTGCAATGGATGTCTCTTCTGTTATTGATGATAAAGCGCTTAAGCTAATGCTTACTGCTGTGAACAAAGCGCTATATGCTAAGGGTGAGTTTGCTGAATATGATGCATTGTATCAACATATCAAATCATACAAGCTACAAGATGATAAAGATCAAGAAGTATTAGCGTCATTTTATCCAAAGTAGACCTCACAAATCTGTATTTTTTTTACACGAAAATTTGCTAGAAAAAGATATCTTTTTATGTGGAGCATCAATAATATTTTGCAGGTAGCATTATTTTTATCTGATTATTGAGTATGAATAACTCATCATAGTGATGATTTTTCATGGTTCAATTTTTATGGAATACCAGCTAAATGGCAAGGTAGCACGAATAATGTTATTTGAATGGTTAGCAACAATATTATTATTTGATGCTAATTTATTCCAATGTATTTAATGTTGTCAAATAAAGTAGGAATATAAGGAGATATAATGCCTGCATATAATATTATTGAGCCTAGTAATAATACTGCTCGCGTAAATTGTACCATTTGTCTTGAGGACTTACATGCTGATAATCCAACAGAACAGAAAGTCATATGCGAAACCACGTGCACACATTATTTTCATAAGCCATGCATTGTTTAAAGTACTCCCCATTGTCTAGACCACTTTGCAATAAAAATGGGATATTTTTCTACTGCAAATTCAACT
>JAQCCA010000275.1 GCA_027621155.1 Pseudomonadota bacterium
TCAGTATGGTTATCAAGATAGGTTTGTGTGGCACAAGTAATTTTTGCCCATGTGCCAATTTTTGCTGCATAAAAATCAAGGTGAGGAGGTAGCAAACCACAAAAGATAATACCATCAAAGTTATCTGCAATAATGTTTGGAAGATAATTGCCAATATGCCAATCCAACTGTAGTTGCGGATGTTCTAAGCTCAGGAACTTAAGCGATGGGATGCATACTTCACTGAAAACACTTTGCGGCACACCAATTTTAAGTAGCCCATATAGCTTATTTTCTACACTGTGAATTTGAGTATAGAGATTGTTTTCAAGAGCAAGTAATTTTTTGATGGTATGCCATATTTTTTGACCTTCTGGTGTGATGCTGACATTTCTTGTATTACGATAAAATAAAGTAGCATTGTAATAGCGCTCAAGCTCTTTTATAGCATTTGAAACTTTGGATAATGTGGTATTGCAGTGCTTGGCAGTTAGTCTAAAGTTGTTTAATTGGGCGAGTGTATCGAATAATTGATAGTGCATCATGCTAAGCTTGTTTGATCTTGTTTTTAAATCAGTCATATTCAAAGAATGGTTATTATCGTAAATATGATGATAGTGTAAGATCGTTTTTGTTGATAGACAATAAACTTCAGAGGAAATAAATGTTAATGCTAATCAGTATCACATATGTCAAGCCATTAACTGAGATCGATCGTTTCAGGGAGGCTCACACTGCGCATCTACAGCAATATTATGACAAAGGTTTAATCTATGCTTCAGGTCTCTATGAACCGCGAACAGGCGGATTTATTTTAGCGCGAAAACTTACTGATAGAGATCAAAAAGAGCTTGTTGAGAATGATCCTTTTTATGTTGAAAAGCTAGTATCATATGACATCAGAGATTTTAATCCTACTAAAAGCAATGCATCCTTTAAGCTTTGTTTTAATGAGCTTAACTATTCAAAAAATGGCAAAACGCTTTTTCAGCAATTACATGGTGAACATGCAGGAGAAGCTTTTGCTAAAGAACTTAATAATATCTGTCCTGATTTTATCGCATTGACTTATGATTTTGCATTTACTCAGATTTTTGCGCGTCAAAATGAGCTTAGTATGTTGAGTAAAGAGTTAATATCACTGATGATGCTTGTTGCGATGGGAGGTTGTGATAGACAAGTTGTTGTGCATGCAGAGGCAGCCATGAATTGTGGTGCAAGCAAGTCGATGATTGCTGAATCATTACTTCTAGCAACTCCCTTTGTGGGGTTTCCAAGAGTTGCTAATGCATTGACGCTATTAAAAGATTTGCTTAGTAATGAGTAACTGATTGGAATAGCGCTTAATCTAAAGGGCGTATGCAATACGCCCCTACGAATTTTCACCTCGCCCCTTGCGGGAGAGGTCGTGCGGCGTAAGCTGCGCGGGTGAGGGGTAGCTACGTTGGCTTAAGCATGATCGAAGTTAATAGTCATCGTTACCTTTTTTAGATTCCCTTCGACTTAGCTCAGGGAGCGGAGGATAATTTAAAGGGGAACATGTAGTCGTAATAAGTTTCAATATGCCCTACAAATTTTCACCTCGCCCCTTGCGGGAGAGGTCGTGCGGCGTAAGCTGCGCGGGTGAGGGGTACTACGTTGGCTTAGCATCAGTCGAAGCCAACAGTCGACTTGCTTAGGGAACGATTGATATTTAATTGGAAGACGCAGTGATTAATTCCAAAGGAATATTGATATCAATGCTGTGCGGCAATAAAAGTTTATGCGTGTAATTTTGGGACTGCAAAAACTGAATAAGAAGATCTTGTAGCGCTTGAGATGGCAAGGGTGAGAAGTTTATTTTCTCTATGATACCTTGATTATTAATTGTTAGCGTAATCATGATACTGATGGATTTATCAGGTGCTGGTTGTTTGGCAAGATAGTTACTTAAAGCAGTTTGCAATTCTGACATGATATTATTTATTTCTTCTGCGCTACTATAGGCGGAGGTGGCTGAAGTTGTATTTAGCTCAATGACATGATGATCTTTATTACTCGATTGAGTTGATGATTTATTTGCTTCAACTTCCTCAGTTATTTTATTTTTTTTATTTTCCTTATTTTCAGGTTTTGTCTTTGATGAATTGTTTTCAATTTGGAGTCTTGAATGGTGTGTTGTCAGCGGCATATCAGCTGTTGTTGGTGATGGTTTTGATTTATTCATCTGAGGGCTTGCAGACGTAAGGTTTGTTGCGCTATTTGGGATGTTAGTATTTACTTTACTTTGGCTAAGATAAACAATATGTGCAGGGATGCTTTCTTTAGTCAGGGCAATATCAATATGTTTATTTGAGGTATTACTTATATATTTGGCAACCAAACATAAAAGAGCAATAACTAAGATAGCACCGAAATGCAAAATCAGAGAAAGCAGGGTTGCACGTTTCATAACAAGCGATTAAAACTGATATTGAATATTAAGCATTGCGACAATGCCATCGGCGGGGTAGTAGCTTAGGTCTTTTAAATTATAGGTTGAAACATAACTGTAATAGAACTTATTAAACAAGTTATAAATATTGAAATTAAACTGCCAATGATCTAGCTGATATTTAGCGCCAAGATTAGTAAGGAAATAACCGCTTTGTTTGGCAAGGATATTGGTATAATCACCATAGGCGTAGCTTGCACTATAGTATTGCTCCTGCAGCCAGAAAGAGAGTTTGTCATTAAACTGCCAATG
>JAQCCA010000276.1 GCA_027621155.1 Pseudomonadota bacterium
CTTTGCTTTCTACTTGAGTTGATTCACTCATTTTGATTACTCCATTGTTGGTTGATAAAAAATTGACAATAAAAAAGCCACTTACCCAGAGTGAGTAAATGGCTTTGTGTTTTTTTGTGCTTAATAATGAAAATACCCTAAATGTTCGGGTATCAATTTAAAATTAACTTGATCTAGTCTTAGTCTTTTGTGTTAGTAAATGGATTAAGGACTAATGACCCATTAACCTTTTTAATCAGTATCCCTATCGGGTGTTCAAATTTTTATTCTGGCACCTCGTCAACGTAACGTTTGTTGGGTATTGGCTTGAATGGGTTTTCTTCTGCCATAATAATAACTCTCCTCTTTGTTGTAGGTATCAGCAAATCGCTTAACCTCACTCATTGAATGCTCAACAGCTTCATCAATACCATTGATTAACTCATCATAATACTTTTGCTCTCTCATCTTGAATCTCCTTTTTACTATGCTTTGCCAGATAAGCTTTCAACTGATTAGCGTCAGCAACATACTTGTTTACAAACTCGCTCATTGCTTTATGCGTTCTGAATCGTTGCCAATAATTTGCTTTGACAGTTTGGTACGCATCAGCACATGACATAAAATCATCTTTCCAAGCATCACCAATTAGGCTTGTTTGCGTTGCTGAGTAGCTAACACTATCCAATACTTCCCAAGGTTGATCTGAGTTAATAAGCTTAAGCACTCTCTTAGCGCAATCAACAGGCTTTTTTGTGCCACTTTCAAAACATAAAGTTAAAAAATTTTTAAAATCTACATCCTTTTCTTTTGGATAAGGAACGTATTTTATACCGCCTGTAACAAAGTCAATGCCACTATCACCATCATTCATTTTGTCAGCAACTACCATATAATAGTCCGCTATCTTAGCTAACCCATTATTAGATTGATTTGCATTGACCAAACCTGTCATTGAAAAGGTAGTTAATAGCAACAAAAATGTGATTTTTACAAATTTCATGAACGAACCTCTATCACGATAGATTTATCGAATTAAATAAATGGAAACTAACTTTAGTATCCTTATCCAAGCTGATATATGGGTACTCAGCTTGGTTAAGCAAAGTTGCAGATTTGGTACCTATAATTGGGATGTTATCTGTTGTTGTAGTCTTTGCACTTAACTTATCTTCAAGTGTCCTCATCTTGCCGTTATCTGCATATTCGCACTTAATTTGTTGCGGAACAAACTCAACTTCTGCGCTGATTACATTGGCAGAAACAGTGGCGATCACCATGCAATCTTTAAGACCATAACTTTTTACATCATTTTCAACCACTTTGATAGTGACCACCTTAGAAACGCCTTGTGGCAGCATGACAGAATAATCTACTGTGCCATGTAGTGCTGTTGTATATGGAATTGATAAAGTTGAATTATATATTGGAACTAATTTGCCTTGCCTGCCAATATTGTCAGCAAATGCTGTGGAGGTTATTAATGACGCTATAATTGTCGTTGAAATAATTGTTTTGAATTTCATTTTCTCTCCTAGACACGTTTTAAAAATTGACGTTATAAATCAACAGCATCAAGCGCACTGCCCCAAACAGTATTTGCGCTTGTGCCGTCTGCCCCATCGTGCAACTTTTAATTTTGTTTTTGATTTAGTTTTCTCAACTGTTGATCAATATCGGTCAACATCGCTAATTGCGCTTTCTGATAGGCTTGATTTTTAGTGTCGTTTAAGGCTTGATAGACTTTTGGTGATTTGTTTAAGAGCGCCAAGTTAAAGACATAACTAAGAGAACCACTAATAATCTGCTGATTGACAGTAATATCAGAATTTCCTCCCATTGCTTGTTCAGCCATTATTGCATTAGCTGTTCTTATTGTTTCGTTGCAACCACTACTATAATTACAGCTATTATCTGCAACGCCTTTGTAAATCCCATTGTTAAGATCAACCGCAGCTTTATTTGCCATTACCATGATTGGATAATTAGACGCTGAAACAATCGCTTTTTCTCGATCAGTTAAGGGCTTATCTAAAGCCACCTTGAAAAAGATATTGTAGTAATCAATCACACCATGAGCAAAGAAAGCCAAAGCCTCTGAATCTGCTGTATCACTTGGGTTTTGCGCTTGATAATCTAAAATACCTTGAGCATAGGCTCTGAGTTGACCTAAGTTAAGCTTAGAAACATAAGCCAAGGTTTTACGGTAAAGAAGTAAATTTGATACGTTTTTAAGATTTGGCTCAACGATGGCTTTTTCAAAATCTTGCATATATGCATAAATGTCTGGAGTATTATTTTTAATTTCATTCCTTAAAACTTCATTGCCAAATTGAGTTAAAGTATCAGCATCTACAAACTTAAACCCGCCTACAAACGTATCAAAAGTACCATCACCACCTTTAAAAGATGGCAGATCAATATGTTTTACCTCAACTGAGTTATTGCTATTGCCATTTTCACCATTAAGAATCGCCTCGATATGCTGTGATACTTCATCGTTAGATTGTGTAACCTTAACAGGGCATGTGTTAGCGGCACTTGCAATGCCAGTTATCCCAAGCGATATAATCGCTACTACAACCTTAAATTTATTTTTCATCTAAGTTTTCCTCTACGTTAAAATCTTCAAAAATATCAACAAGCATTTGCTTAACTGAAAGTAATGTTTTCTCGTCTTGTGTTAATTCTGATGTGTATTGCTTTAATTCGTCTAACGTCATT
>JAQCCA010000277.1 GCA_027621155.1 Pseudomonadota bacterium
GTTATGCCCTTTTGAGCGACTTAATGCGCCAGCATTTATATACTTTATTGCCATAATCAATAACAGTATACGCAATCGCTTTGACGCAGTCAATGCTTATTGCGCATTAGCTAGGGAACAAGATTTCAAATATAGGTCATAAAATAACTAAATACATCACCTTGAATAAAGCATTTTAGCTAATGATGCTGCGGGTACTTTCGTACCCACCAATGTATTCGCTACGCTCATGTTTTTTAATATAGGTGACAGCAGTATCAATTTTTTGTATTATGCCCTTAATCCTGATTTACTGGCGCATGTCATGGATAATGCCGAAAAAATCAATTTACTAGAAAAACGACTATTTCAACTTGATCAACGAATACGTGACGAGAAAACCTATCAACGCACAAAAGAAGCTAAGCGAAAAAGATCACTTGGCACAATGCTAATAATCGCAGGTGCAACACAATACTATAACCCAAAAGATTACCCTTTTAATTTTGTGATTATTTTAGGCAGCCTTTTTTACATTTTCGGCATTGAGGCAAAATTCAAACTATCTATTTTACTAGGTGCATGTTTTACGATATTTCAAAAAGTCAAAGATGATGACGATTTAAAAAGTGAGTTAATCAAAAATGGTCAATCCTACTATGAGCAATATACCATTACCAAAGAACGCAAGACAAAAGATGATGCACTAGAATATCCTTTAGATTTTTTCTTAGGTGTGGTTATCGCTGCCAAAGAATTTATACTCACAAACAAAAACATAGACTACTGTCATGAAATAGGCGACAAAATATTTACTGAAAGACGCAACAAGAAATACAAAAAATTAGCTAAATAATGCTACTTCTATTAACTTGCCATGTGGTTTATGGTATAACATGAATCATAGATTATTTCAATTTATAAAAATATGAAACACCTAAACAATGGTTACTATCATGTAGTACTTTTCAGATTTGAATGCCCTGAAAAAACGCATGAAGTTAATGAGCATATTACAACTTTCTTAGAGCTGCAAAACATCATTATTGAAATTGATTTTAGCATTACTAGTTTTGACAAAATCAGTGATGAGGATTTAGATCAAGGATATAAACATGGTTTCTTATTAATGTTTAATAGTAAAAAAGATTATGAAACCTATTATAACCATTATGCTCATCAAGAATTTGTAAAATATATTTCACAATACATAACAAGAGTACAAGGTGCTTTTGTTTTTGATTTTTCAATCTAAAGGAGTGTAACAAATGGCAAAATCAAATAAACTTCAACAGCTACTTGATCAAAAAGCAAAAATTGAAGAACAGCTACGTATCGAAAAGGAAAAGCAATATTTGCTCATAGGTAAAATTGCCGTTAAGTATGATCTTCATACTTGGTCTAAGGAAGAAATTGAAAACTTATTTAAGGAAGCATCTGAAAAAGGAAGAAATGATTATGCAGTTAAATAAGCTTTACGCATCTATTGGTCTTACAATATTATCAAGTTTATGTTTTATTAAATTTGCAATTGGAGACTCAATAAACAGCAGTAAACCAATCTGTCATGAAATTGCTAATTATGCTAAATTACATCACTTAGGTTCAACAACAGCCATTGATATGGTCGATAGCAATCTCTGCTCCCAACGAACAGTACAAGAGTGGAATTGTGTATATTCAGGTATTAAAAATGGCAATAACCTTAACTATAGTATGCAAATGTGTTTTTATTTTAAAAATCCTGAAATCTATAAAAATGCAGATAAAATAGCTCAAAAATATTGCTTAGAGTCTATAAAATACTCACCTTTATCAGGGATGACTAACTTATGTAATCCAGAAACAATTGAGCGTTCACCTAGTCAATTCAAGTGCTTATATACGGCTATTGTAAATGGAAATAATTATGCGGCTGCAAGCAATGAATGTTTTAGTGAAAAATCATAAAATTAGTTTAAAAAGGATATTATTTTGAGTTTCTTGGATAACTACGATTTAAATGCAATTGATGAATACAAACTCCATGACCTTGAATATGAGGTTAAAGAATCACTGATCAGATTTTCTGATTACAGTCTTGAAATGGCTATAAAAGCACGCAAGGCTTTTTCACCATCTTATGTGATTGGCTTTATGGCTAGTTATATAACTTTTGTCATGATTGAATGGCTTGGTGAAAGTGATGCTAGATCACATAAAGATGAGATCATTAAAACTATTAGAAGAGAGGCATATCACGTTAATAAGCTCTGCAATCGATATAAGCCACATCAAGATGATATTAAGCGATCTGAGCGCTTAAATATGTTTAGAACAATGTCAAAATCAGCATCAATGGTTAATCAAACAATACAAATTCAAAAATCCATTTGCGATAACGCCATTGAAAGTGGTAGAAGTTTAAAGCTGAGCGGTCAATACTCATCTAAAGGCTCTGATAACCTCTTTAATTTTCTTGAAACCATACCACTAGCTCGCAGTGAGGCAAGTAAGTTAAAGCAAGAATTTTCAGAATTAATTTTTGCTAGCGATGATAAAGTAAATGGATTGTTAACTAAACAATTAGCCAGACAGATAGCTTGGCTTGCTGGCTTCTTTGCTGATTTAGACAAAGATGAAAAGGTAAGCAATATAATGGACTGAGAGCAACACACACATAGCTATTTAAGCAGCTTTTCGGTAAATTTTATTCTCCACTGCTAACCAATCC
>JAQCCA010000032.1 GCA_027621155.1 Pseudomonadota bacterium
GTATGCTCGCCATTTTGCGTGATGCTAAAGAGCTTTTGCAGCACTTTGCTATCACCGGTCAATAATAGTAAATAAGGTGCTTGGGAGATGTTTTTAGGCACCTCGCTAATTGTGACTTGCTCTAAATCTTCATCATAGTTCCAAAGTTTTTGACCATTGGATAACAGCATTTGTTTTTGTGGGGATTCAACCTGCCATTTAAAAAAGCTTGGTTTGCTTACCCATAATTCACCCGTGCTCGTTTCTTTAATACCTTGTTGTGGATTAACCAAACTTTGGCGAAATTTAGCATGCATGTTTTTAAGATTGGTTAATAACGTAAACAATGTACTATCAGCATCATTATTTTTGATATTTTCGATACTTTCAGTATTCTTAGTATTTTTAGAGTTCTCAAGGGTGGCAGTTTTAGTTGCTATTGGTGTGGTGCTTTTATCCGCTGTAAACGCATGCTTTAATAGTACGCTAGAGAGTAGAGTAACGGCGGTTAAACCTAAAAGGCTATATTTTATCAACGGCTGTATTTTTTGTATATTGCTCATTTCCGTCACCTTTTTACCAGTACTTCACGCATGCCATTGCTTTGCATTTCACTCACAAGACCAGCTGCTTCCATTTCCTCAATTAAACGTGCTGAGCGGTTATAACCAATACGTAAGCGGCGTTGAATGTTTGAAATTGATGCGCGCTGTGTTTCAAGTACAATTTTAACGGCTTCATCATACAGTGGATCAGTGCTATCAGCACTTCCTTCGCCATCGCTACCTTCTTCATCTTCACTAGCGGTGATGCTATCGATGTACTCAGGTTCGCCCATTTCTTTCCATGCAGCAACCACGCGATGCACCTCATCATCATCGACAAAAGCTCCATGCACACGAGCAGGCACGCCTGAACCAGGAGGGAGATAAAGCATATCACCATGACCTAAGAGCTGTTCAGCACCTTGCTGATCTAAAATGGTGCGTGAGTCAATCTTTGATGACACTTGAAAAGCAATACGTGTTGGAATGTTGGCTTTGATCAAACCCGTGACAACATCGACCGATGGGCGTTGTGTTGCAAGGATTAAGTGAATGCCTGCTGCTCGCGCTTTTTGTGCCAAGCGTGCAATCAGTTCTTCCACCTTTTTACCAACGACCATCATCATATCGGCAAACTCATCAGCAATAACAACGATGTAAGGCAGCTTCTCTAATAATGGCGCATCTTCATCGTGTCCTGGACGCAGCTTAAGCCACAGTGGATCTTTCATTGGCTCGCCTGATTTCTCAGCTTCAAGGATCTTGTCATTTAGCCCGGCAATATTTCTAACACCCGCAGCTGCCATGAGTTCATAACGTCGATCCATTTCTTTGACACACCAACGTAGTGCATTAGCCGCCTCATTCATATCAGTAACAACCGGTGTTAAAAGATGAGGTATCCCTTCATAGATAGATAACTCAAGCATTTTTGGATCAATCATAATAAGACGTAGATCATCCGGTGCTGACTTATATAGCATACTGATAATCATCGCATTGACACCAACCGATTTACCAGAACCAGTCGTTCCTGCAACCAGTAAATGTGGCATTTTGGCAAGGTTAGCTGTTTCAGGTGTGCCTGCAATGTCAACACCTAGCCCCATGGTCAAAGGTGAGCTTGATTCGATAAATTTCTTATGCGCCAAAACTTCTTTTAAACGCACCATTTCACGCTTTTGATTCGGTAGCTCAAGACCCACATAGGGTTTGCCAGGAATGACTTCAACAACACGAACACGTGCGGCAGAGAGAGAACGTGCTAAATCCTGCGCTAAACCACTTAATTTACTAACCTTAACTCCCGGGGCAAGCTCAACTTCAAAGCGTGTGATCACAGGTCCTGGATAACTGCCAACAACTTTAACCTGTACGCCAAAATCAGCCAGTTTCTCTTCCACCAATAACGCCATCTTTTGTAAGAACTCTTTAGAGATAAGCTCTTTTTTTGCTTCAGGATCATCAAGTAGATCTAATGATGGCAATCCTGTGATTTTATCGGTTTTATTTTTAGGTTTTTTAGGTTTTGATAACTTACTTATAGGAGCAGGTAAAGGGATGTCATCGATCTCAGGTAATACCTCATCATCAAGATCTTTTGTTAGTGGTTTTGGTGTAAATTCATCATCAAAAGGCTCAAAAGAGATCTCGCGATCATTTATGTGTTGATTGATGCCTGGATCATTGTAGTTCAAGTGATCAAGTGTGTCATGTTCAGCAATCAAATTATCTTGCTGTTGTTCTCTTTCTCGTTCATTCTTCGCATTTTTTTCCAGTAATTTTTGCTCTTTTAATTGCGCCTTTTCATCCTTTTTTTGCTGCTTTAGCGCTTCTTTTTGCGCTTTTTGTTCAGCGCGCTTTAGTGCTCTTTGCTCTTTTTCTTCAGGAGAACTTGTGAAAAAGTCTGTTATCGTCATGACAATAAAACGAATAAGGGCGGCAAGTGAGCGAATCCAAAAACCACCTGAAAATAAGGTTAGACCTAAAGCAAAAGCAACAATAAGCACCAAAATGCTGCCGGCAGTGCTTAGGTATAAAATCGCATATTTAGTGACTTCCTGCCCTAGAATGCCACCAGCACCTTCAGGCATGTAGACACTAAAAACAGACAGGGCAATTTGCGCAAGACCACTACCTGCAAAGATGAGTAAAATAGCACCCGCAAAACGCATAAGCATCAGCAGTATACTGCTCTCAGCAAAGGTTTTACGTTCAAGGAAAAGCTGCCAGATGCCATAGACCAATAAAAAGGGAATCAAAAAACCAAAGACGCCACAAATGCTTAAGATAATATTGGCAGTATAAGCGCCGACAATGCCTGCGTAATTGTAAACCTTATCCTGTGATTGAGCGATCGTCCAGCCTGGGTCATTACTGTTATATGAAAAAAGCGATAACAATAAAAACAAGGCAATCGCACCCATTAAAACCAGCCAAGTAATTCGTAAGCGATCAACCAGTAGTGGATGAAGCTCCTTTTTAACGGTTGCTTGGTTGGCAGATTGTTTTGCTGTTTTAGCTGTTTTGTCGGCTCTAGTCTTATTAGAATCGGCTTTTTGTGATGTGTTTTTCTTACTTTTACGCAGCAGCGCCACTATTCATTCCTCATATTCATCGAGATTAAACGCCCTTATCATACCAAGGGCAAAACAAAGCAGGCAACTCGTTTTGCCAGAATGTTGATAGATTAATGGTTGGGCTTGTAGCTAGCAGCGCTTCTCAGGTACAATGGCGCAAGTTTATTTTCTATTAAAAAACTAACATAAGGAAACTTAAGATGAATAAGGCATTTTACGATCATTTACGTCAAGGGATTAATGAAATCAAAGAGGCAGGGACTTATAAAGGTGAGCGTATTATCAACTCACCGCAATCATCAGATATTACCCTTAAAAATGGGGCGCATGTTATTAACTTTGGTGCGAATAATTATTTAGGGCTTGCCGATAATAAGGACTTAGTGGAAACTGCTAAAAAAGCATTGGATCAATATGGCTATGGCGCAGCATCTGTGCGCTTTATTTGTGGCACACAAACGCCACATAGAGAACTTGAAGATTTAATTAGTCAATATCTAAAAATGGAAGAAACGATTGTGTTCCCATCATGTTTTGATGCCAATGGCGGGGTGTTTGAATCTATCTTGACTGCCGAAGATGCGGTGATTAGTGATGCATTAAATCACGCCAGTATTATCGATGGTGTGCGTTTATGTAAAGCGATGCGTTTTCGCTATAAAAATAATGATATGAGTGATCTTGAAGCGCAATTGCAAGCAGCTGATGAGAAAGGTGCACGCTTTAAGCTCATCGTCACCGATGGCGTTTTCTCAATGGATGGTATTATCGCCAACTTAAAAGGCGTCTGTGATTTGGCGGATAAGTACAATGCACTAGTGATGGTTGATGACTCTCATGCCACGGGTTTTATTGGTGAGCAGGGACGTGGTACACCAAGTTATTGTGGTGTTGAGGGCCGAGTTGATATTATCACCAGTACTTTGGGTAAGGCATTGGGTGGCGCCTCAGGTGGCTTTGTTTCAGCGCGTGCGCCAATTGCTGAGATGTTAAAACAAAAAGCACGTCCTTATTTGTTTTCAAATGCCTTAGCGCCGATGATTGCAGCAACGTCAATGGCAGCGATTAAGTTGGCAATGAGCTCAGATGAAAGACGTGATGTGTTGCAACGCAACCAAAAACATTTCAGACAAAAAATGACAGCAGCTGGTTTTGATTTGATTCCTGGTGAGCACCCGATTATTCCGGTGATGTTATATGAAGAGAAAAAAGCTGCTGAAATGGCGGAGAAGTTACTTCAAAAAGGTATTTATGTGATTGCGTTTTCGTATCCTGTGGTTCCTAAAGGTTTAGCGCGCATTCGTACACAAATGTCGGCAGCGCATACGCTTGAGCAGATTGATAAAACAGTGCAGGCGTTTATTGAAGTCGGTAAAGAAATGGGAGTTATTTAAATGCAAAAAGTGCAGCAAACGATGAAGGCACTATCTAAGCTTAAAGCTGAGCCAGGTATCTGGATGACTGAGCTACCTATTCCTGAAGTCGGGCATAATGATGTATTGATCAAAGTCAAAAAAACAGCGATTTGTGGCACAGACTTGCATATTTATCTATGGGATGAATGGTCGCAAAAAACAATTCCAGTAGCGATGGCGGTTGGACATGAATTTGTTGGTGAGATTGTTGACTTAGGCTGCGAGGTCAAAGGCTTTAAAATAGGTGATCGCGTTTCAGGTGAAGGGCATATTACCTGTGGGTTTTGTCGCAATTGCCGTGCTGGTAAGCGTCATCTATGTCGTAACACTGTTGGTGTTGGGGTTAATCGCCAAGGCGCGTTTGCTGAGTATTTAGCGATTCCTGCGGAGAATACCTTTAAAGTACCTGATTATGTCAGTGATGATATTGCCAGTATGTTTGATCCTTTTGGTAATGCCGTACATACCGCGCTATCCTTTGATCTTACCGGTGAAGATGTACTGATTACCGGTGCGGGTCCGATTGGTATTATGGCAGTGGCGATTGCGCGTCACGTCGGTGCTAAGCATATTGTGATTACTGATATTAATGATTATCGCTTAGAGCTTGCAAGACAAATGGGCGCAAGTGTTGCCTTAAATGTCAAAGACTATAAAACAGCAGCGGAACAAGCTAATGCGTTAAAAGAGACGATGAGTAAGCTTGGCATGACCGAGGGCTTTGATGTTGGTCTTGAGATGTCAGGGCATCAAGCGGCAATTAATGCGATGATCCAAACAATGAATAATGGTGGCAATATTGCTTTGTTAGGCATTGGTGGCGCTGAAGTCACCGTGCCATGGAATGATATTGTTTTTAAAGGCTTGCACTTAAAGGGTATCTATGGCCGTGAGATCTATGAAACTTGGTACAAGATGGCAAGCATGGTTGGCTCAGGTTTAAATGTAAACCCTGTGATTACACACCAGTTTGATGTTGATGATTTCCTAGAAGGGTTTGAATTAATGAAGTCAGGGCAGTGCGGTAAAGTTATTTTGAACTGGGCATAAATCTAATAATTTGTATCTTATATTTCTTGCTTTTTGCTTACTTTTATTATCGAATGTTCCCCTTTCTGGGGAAAACGATTAGAGAAACATATGAAAGTATTAAAAGGGCAAGGTAGTGTCCTAACCATCGCAAGCTTAACTGAATTTGGTGAGCGTTATAGCTACTACGTGATTCAGTCATTACTCATCTTCTTTTTGATTCACAAATTTAATTTACCTGAAGCAAAGGGTGCATCTCTTGTGGGTACGGTGCTTAGCATGGTATATATCTCAGCATTGGTTGGTGGGTATATCGCTGATAAGCTTATTAGTTACTATCGTGCGGCAACACTTGGTGTGGCGTTTATGATTGCTGGCAGCTTAGTGTTAGCCGTTGCAAGCTCTGAGAACTTACTTTTTCTGGGGCTTTCATTTATTTCAATTAGTACGGGATTGATTAAATCAAATATAAGCTCATTTATCGGACGCTTTTATGATAAGACCAATGCGACAGAAGGGCAGCGTGATTTTGGCTTTAATATCTTTTATGTTGGGATCAACTTAGGGGGCTTTGCCGCATTATTTGTTGCCTCTTACTTAAGTGAAACCTATGGCTTTGCTGCACCTTTTTATTCGAGCTTGATCGTATCGATACTGGTACTGATCAATTTGATCGTTGGCTTTTTTATTTTGGCAAAGCACATTAAAGAAGTGAGAATCAATTTAGTCATTGTTGTTAAAACCATTCTAATCTTAGCAGTATATTTTGTGGTGGTCTTTCTGGTATTGAAGAATCCAATCATTGCCAATGTTGCCATTACAGTTGCAGGATTGGGATGTTTTATTGTTATGCTTGTCTCAGCGCAAAAAAAATATTGGCGCAATGTCATTGTTGCTTTTATCTTTTTTGCCTTGTCAATTTTGTATTGGGCACTATTTTTTCAGATCTTTATTTCAGTGTTGCTGTTTATCTCAAAAGGGGTAAGCAATGACTTCTTTGGCTGGCGTATTTTAGACTCACAGTTTTTAAGCTTTGAATCGGTAGGGGTGCTCATCTTTGGCTTCTTTATGGGGAAACTGTGGTTGTCATTAGAGCGCAAAGGCAAAGCAGTGCAAGATATTGATAAATTTAATATTGGTTTTATCTTACTCGGCGTTGTTTTCTTAGTCATTTGGGTTGGCATTCAGTTGACACCTAAAGGTCAAGGCGTTCCTGCGATATACATGATCATCGCCTTTTTAATTATGGCAATCAGTGAGCTATCACTATCAGCGATTGGTTTATCACTCATCACGAAATTAGCACCACCTAATTATCTCTCTTTATATATGGGGATCTGGTTGGTAACCCTTGGTATTGGCGGCAAACTTGCCGGTGTCATTGCTCAGTGGGCACCTGTGACTGGTGATATCCATAGTATTAAAACAGGGATGTCAGAAGGTTTGCAATTGTTTATTGTCTTAACGATAGTAGGGGCTTTGTTGTGTTTATTGTTAAGACGGTTTGTTATTGCTAAGCGGTGAATCAAGAATAAATTGTGCTTTAATTTCCCCCTCACCCGTGCAGCTTAAGCTTAAGCCGCACGAGCGATCCCGCAAGGGGAGAGGTACTAGTTGGTGCAATTTATTTATACATCGTTACTAAGCAATAATTAACCTTTTCTGGCGCCAAATACGATAGACAGTAAAATCAGCAAAGTACCAATACCTTGCACTAAGGTAATATGCTCACCTAAAAAAATAAATGAAAATGCCAATGTTGAGATCGGCATTGCCGCAGTAACAAGCCCTGCAGTGCTGGCACTCACCTGATCGCATCCCATAAACCAGAAAAGATAGAATAAAGCAGAAGCGACTGATACTAAGAGTAAAACAAAATAAGCATTAAAGCTTAAACCAAGTAACTCATGCCAGTTAGCGAAAAACAACAGTGGAATCATCGCAATGGCATTGATTAAATTCATCAAAAATGCCGATTTTACAGCGGGTAATTGAGTATTTTTAAATTTGCTGATCACATAATAAAGTGCCTCGGGAATCATCGCAAGAAAGATGATCATATCTCCAATAATTGATAATGCTGAGAAATCATGACTTGATAGGCTGGAGCCATTAATCGCAATTAAGCCAATGGTGGCAAAGAGGATACAGAGTGCTTTAAAGCGGGTAATGCGTTGGCGGAAAATAATAAAAGATAGAATAATGATCATTGCAGGTAGTGTACTGGTAATAAGTCCTGCCATACTGGCACTGGTGAATTGAATCCCCGAGAGCATCAAAAGATTAAAGAACATGCCTGCACATAGCGCTTGCACGATCAATATCAACCAATCTTTCTTGTTAAGTGATGAAATGGTGCTTTGTGCATTATTGTTTTTTTTAATAAAGGGCATGCATGCCAAAAGGACAAGACTGCCAACAATAAAGCGTATTTCAAGTAAGGCAATAATCGATAAGTGTGATACCAAAAACTTGGAGCCGGTGATATTAACCCCCGTCACCATTTGTGCAACGATTAATGATAAGATGCTCCACATAAACTCTCTCCCAATATTCGCTTATTATGATCTGGTGATATTTAGTGGCGCCCAACTTTGACAGGTTGGCATCACCTCAAGTGTATTGATATTGATGTGTTGAGGCAGTGAAGTGGTGAAATAAACAATCTCAGCAATATCATTCGCAAGCAATGGTTCAGTTTGGTCATAAATTTGATTAGCTTTTTGAGCATCCCCTTTAAAGCGCACTACCGAAAACTCCGTTTGCGCAAGTCCTGGTTCAATATCAGTGACACGAATATTCTTTCCTTGAAGATCAGAGCGTAACGCTCGTGAAAACTGTTGAACAAACGCTTTGCTGGCACAATAGACATGCCCGCCTGGATAGGGCCAATTGGCAGCAATCGAGCCGATGTTAACAATATGACCACAATTGTTATCAAGCATCGATGGCAATATACGCTTGGTAACATATAATAGACCATTAATATTGGTATTAATCATGGTTTCAAAATCAAGCTCATCGGCATCTTGGAAAGAGGATAAACCCAATGCTAAACCTGCATTATTAATCAAAATGCCAATGTTTTTCATATACTCAGGTAGTGCACCAATGACTTGATCAATGGCATTTTTTTCGGTGACATTAAGCTCAACAACATGAATGGGGTAGTCCTGATTGAGCGTTTTAGCTAATGCTTGTAAATGCCCAAAGCGGCGTGCGGTTAAAATGACTGGGTGACCGTTGGCATTATACTTACGTGCCATTTCAGCACCAAAGCCTGAGCTTGCTCCTGTGATAAACACAACGGGTTTAATGTTGGTAATAGATGATTTAGTAGATTTTTCATGCATGATGTGTCGACCTTGGTTTGTCGGTGAGTAGAGACAAAGTGTACGAAAAAAAAGTGCAACAATCATCCCTGTTGATCAGCTTTTTTGATACCATAGCGAGAATGAATCATTAGCTTTGTATAGTCGTATTAATGCAGCTTGATAGTTTAGTAATTTTTAAAAATCGCCCAGCACGTGTCATTGGGTTTGTTGATAAGAAAGTTGAAATTCAATTAGAAGATGAAAAAACCGTTAAATTGCCTGAGAAAAACTTGCTGCTACTGCATGATGGTGGCTTTAAGAAATTTGAGGTATTGACGACGGATTTAGGTGAGGGTGAGCTCATTGATGCTTGGGGCTTATTGCAAGGTGCTAAAACCAATTATGGTGAGTTGAGTGAGCTTATTTATGGTGAGTATAATTGCACAACAGTTTATGGCACGTGGCAAATTGTGCAAAAAGGCCTGCATTTCTTCGCGCATGAAGATGAGATTGGGGTTAATACGCCTGAGGCGGTAGATGAAATTGTCAAACAAGCACAAGAGAAAGCACAAAAAGCACAAGCATTAGAGAATTTTATCACGCGCTTAAAACAAAAAACTTATGCCCAAGAGGATGAACCTTTTGTTAAAGAGTTGGCATCATACGCTTTGGGACAAGCGGCAGGCTGTCGTTTTTTTAAATTAATTGACAAAGAAGAGACGCCAGTTAATGCCCATGCATTGCTGCTTGATATTGGCTATTGGGATGAGTTTGTTAACCCGTATCCCATGCGTTTAGATGCGGCTTTACAAGCCCCTGTTTTTGAGTTGCCTGAAATGCAATCTGAGTCTCGTGTTGATTTAACGCATTTAGCAAGTTATGCAATTGATGATGAGGACAGTCACGATCCAGATGATGCGTTAAGTTTTGATGAATCAACGCAGAAACTGTGGGTGCATGTTGCAGATCCTGCAAGTTTAGTAGGTGTTGAGGGTGAGATTGACAAAGAAGCGCGCGCTCGAGGGAGCAATCTTTACCTACCTGAAGGCGTCATTCCAATGTTGCCACATCAGATTACTGAGGACTTGGCACTTGGTCTTCATCCTACATCTCCGGCTTTATCAATTGGCTTTAAGCTGATCGATGGTGAGGTTAAAGATATTGAGATCGTATTATCAACTATCAAGGTAACACGCTTAAGTTACCAAGAAGCCGAACATAAATTAACTGAGGCACCATTCAATCATTTTGTGCGTTTTTCTAATGAATTTAGCGGCTATCGTCGAATGCATGGTGCTGTTGAGCTGCAGTTTTCAGAGGTCAAGCTCAAATTGCGTGATAAGAAAGTTGATATCATTCCTTTGGCAACATTACAAAGTCGCAATATCGTGCGCGATGCAATGTTAATGGCCGGTGTGGCAGTTGCAACTTTTGCTGATCAACATGAGATCCCGTTGCCTTTTTCAACACAGCCAGAGCATGATCTAAGTAAAGAAGAGCAAACTCCTCAATTGATGTCGGAAATGTTTGCCGTTAGAAGACGCCTGCAAAAAGGACAATATAAAAGTAGTGCCGATAGACATGCAGGCATGGGGCTTAATGCCTATGTACAAGCAACCAGTCCATTAAGGCGCTATTTGGATATGGTGGTACATCAACAGTTAAGACGATTTTTAAAATCTGAAACCTTGTTCACTGGTGAGGAGATTCTCATGCGCATTGGTGAGAGTGAAGCGGGCATTAAAGCCGCGCGCCAAGCAGAGAGCTTTAGTAACAATCACTGGAAATGTGTCTATTTGATGCAAAACCCTAACTGGCAAGGTGAGGCGATAGTGATTGAGAAACAACAAGGCAATCGCGTTACTGTTTTTATTCCCGGTTTGTCATTGATCAAGAAATTAACACTGGCGGAGTCTGCAGAACTAGATACAACGATCACAGTAACCTTAAGCGATGTGAAGCTTGCAACACAGGATATTTATTTCCGGGTTTAAAATATGCAGTCCACTAATTCATTAATAAAAGTTATTAACAATGTACAAACAAAAGATCGTGCTCGATTAATGATGCGTTTCAGCGAGCTTGCCAAAGCGCATCATACGGATAATGATAAATGGCAAAAGTTGCTCACTGATGCAGATCAATCCAAAGAAAAGGTGACGTCACGCCGCACGAGCATGCCTAAGATTAATTATCCTGATTTACCAGTTAGTCAGCGTGTTGATGAGATTAAAAAAGCCATTTGTGATAACCAAGTGGTGATTATCGCTGGTGAAACCGGTTCCGGTAAATCAACGCAATTGCCCAAAATTTGCCTTGATTTAGGCTTAGGTGCCAAAGGGCTTATCGGACACACGCAACCAAGGCGTCTAGCAGCACGCTCCATTGCCAATCGCTTAAGTGAAGAAACCAATATGCCACTGGGACAAGGCATTGGTTTTAAGATTCGTTTTAGTGATCAAACCAATGACAATACTTTTATTAAGGTGATGACCGACGGTATTTTATTAGCGGAAATTCAAAATGATAAATATCTTTCGCAATATGAGGTGATTATTATCGATGAGGCGCATGAGCGCAGTTTGAATATCGATTTTCTATTAGGGCATATTCATCAGATTTTAAAAAAGCGTCCAGATTTAAAGCTTATTATTACCTCGGCTACGATTGATCAGGCACGTTTTGCTGAGCATTTTAATGCACCAATTATTGAAGTCTCGGGGCGAACTTATCCGGTTGAGATTCGTTATCAAGATCCATTAGACTTTGAGGATGAGTTATCACAAGCAGATCAAATTTTGCGTGCTGTGCATAGTTTACATCACGAAAAACCAGGCGATATTTTGGTGTTTCTCGCGACTGAACGTGATATTCATGAAACAGCGGAAGTTTTGCGAAAAGCACAATTAAGACACACCGAAGTTTTGCCATTATTTGCGCGATTATCCAATGCCGATCAAGATAAGATATTTAATCTTCGTGGTGTTGGCAGGCGAATTATATTATCAACAAACGTTGCTGAGACCTCATTAACGGTGCCTGGTATTCGCTATGTGATTGATAGTGGCGATGTGCGTATTAGTCGCTATAGTTATCGCACTAAAGTGCAACATTTGCCAATTGAGCCAATTTCACAAGCCAGTGCCAATCAAAGAGCGGGGCGCTGTGGACGCGTCGCTGAAGGGATTTGTATTCGACTGTATTCAGAAGAAGACTTTCTATTACGAGCGGCATTTACCGATCCTGAGATTTTACGCACGAACTTAGCGTCAGTGATTTTACAAATGGAAACCTTGAAGCTTGGTAATATCGAGAAGTTTCCGTTTTTAGAGAAACCCGATTCACGCATGGTCAAAGATGGCTATCGTTTACTGCATGAGATAGGCGCGTTAACCGAGCACAGCAAAAAACATCATCTGCAAATCACGCCAATCGGGCGACAAATTGCTAAGTTTCCATTGGATCCACGTTTGGCGCGCATGCTTGTCAGTGGTGCCAAACTTGGTGTTTTGCGTGAGATTCTAATTATTGTCAGTTTTTTAAGCATTCAAGATCCGCGCGAGCGACCGATGCAATTTCAGCAAAAATCAGATGAAATGCACAAGCAGGATCATCATCAAGATTCAGATTTTTTAGGTGTCGTTAATCTATGGCAACGTTTTCATAATGAAACTAAAAATTTATCTCATCGCTTAACACGTGAGTATTGCAAAAAGAATTTTTTATCTCCTTTGCGAATGCGTGAATGGCGTGAGGTTTATTTTCAATTATTGAATCTGGCTAAGACCTTTAAGTGGACAATCTCAGATGCCGAATCAAGTTATGCGCAGGTTCATCAAGCATTATTATCGGGATTGTTGGGTTATATTGGCTTTAATTATGAGCTTAAGGAATACTTAGGTGCTCGCGGCATGAAGTTTTATATATTTCCCGGTTCATCGCAATTCAAACGCACGCCAAAGTGGCTGTGTGCCGCTGAGATTACCGAAACGACGAAACTTTATGCGCGAATGGTGGCAAAGATCGATCCTGCTTGGTTAGAATCTATTGCCGAGCATTTAAGCAAAAAGCATTATAGTGAGCCGCATTGGAGTCAAAAACGCAAAGCGGTGATGGCAAGCTTGCGTATTACGTTATATGGTTTGGATATTGTGGTAAATCGCAAGGTGCAGTATAGTGACGTTGATCCACAAGTCTCGCGTGAGTTATTTATTCGTCATGCTTTGGTGTATGGTGAGTTTGCAACGAATGCTGAGTTTTTCCAAAAGAATTTGAGTTTGTTAGAAGAGGTTGAAGACTTGGAGCATAAGGCGCGTAAACGCGATATTGTAGTTGATGAAGAAACCTTGTTTAGCTATTACGATAAATTGATTCCAGCGGATATTAATAATGGTGTGGTATTTGAAAAATGGTATCAATCCTTATCAAAGCTCAAGCGTGAGCAGCTGATATTTGACAAAAGAAGTCTGATGCAGCATGAAGCGCATGAGGTAACTGATAACGCCTATCCTGATTTCTTTGATTTTGGCGGATTTCAGTTACCGTTGAGTTATCATTTTGATCCCACAGCAAAAGATGATGGCGTAACGATGACGGTACCTTTGGTACTGTTAGATCAAATCGATGTCAATCAATGTGATTGGCTTGTGCCTGGACTGCTAGAGGAAAAAATTATTGCTTTGATGCGTGCACTACCTAAGAATATTCGTAAAGCCTGTGTGCCGGTGCCACATTATGCTCAAGCGGTCATTGAGGCGATTGATATTGATTTAGCGGCTAACTTTTATGATATTCTAGTGCGTCAACTCGTGCGTATTACTGGTATTTCATTTGACTCAAGTGTTTGGCAGGATGCAGCTATTGAACCGCATTTATATATGAACTATCGTGTGGTTGATTCACAAAATACACAAAATAAAATATTGGCTGAAGGGCGTGATCTAAGCGTGATTCGCGATCAATTGCGGGGTGTTGAACGTCCACAGGTAAGCGTTACTAAAAAGAACAATGATACACTTTATCAAGCGTGGGATTTTGGTGAGATTGCATTAACGCGTGATGTCACAGAACACAGTATTAAATTGAGTGTTTATCCATGTGTTGAGGCACGTGAGGATGGTGTGGTACTAACGCAAAAATCAACAGCACTTGAAGCAGAGATATCGACAAGGCTTGCAACACGTAAGCTGTTAATGCTTTCATGTTCACATATCAATCGCACATTAGTTGAACGTATCTCGCATAATAAAAACTTACATTTATTATTTAGTCTCATTAAAGAGACGAAATGGCAGGATGAGTTAATTGCCAAAGCCTATGATATTGCTTTTGCGATTGAGAAAAAGCCTGCCGTACGCACGCGCGGGCAGTTTAATGCGATGTATGATGCAGGACGAGGGCAATTAGTGTCAACGATTGAAAATCTATGCAGTGATATCGAAGCCTTGATGTTAAGCTATCAAAGCTTACATAAATTACTTAATCGCAAGAAATTGCCTTTTGATTTATTAGCACTTTACCAAGAAGTGCGCAGTATCGTTGATGGTTTGGTTTATAAAGGCTTTATTGTAAAAACACCTTATCATTGGTTACAGCGTATTTCACACTATCTACAAGCACTTAGCAACCGCTTGGAAAAGGCACCAAGAGCAGCAAAGCAAGATCGCCAGTATCAAATTGAACAAGAGGAACTCACTCATTTGCTTAAGCAGAAAATGCAACAAAAAGGCGTGATTAATACCCTTCAGATTGATGAGATCCATTGGCTTATGTATGAGCTATGGATCTCATGGTATAGTCAGGAGGTTAAAACCATTGAAACGGTTTCAACAACGCGATTGAAAAAGAGAATTCAAGCATTGTAATATGCCTCCCGTAAACCATTTGATTTTACAGAATTTCTACCGTTGAACTTCTCGCACTTATGAATGATTGCATTTTTGCAGTAAATTCAACGCAACAAGCACGTAGCCGGTAGCTTGCTAAATTCTTACAAAATTTAGGAAATCTCAGTTGGTCTAAAATGGTGATGGTGATAAAAAGAGATCACCTTGCAGTATATAGATGATGAGAAGGGAGGGAGTATACTGCAAGGTAATTTCGTGGTCTCAAGGTTACGATCACAGGACATACTGAAAGAGAAGGGAGAGAGAAAAAAGTTTGCTCTGTGATCGTGATCCCCTTGAGTGATGTCAGTATTGCAAGCCAATATTAAGATAAGCTTAAGATATAAAAAAACT
>JAQCCA010000278.1 GCA_027621155.1 Pseudomonadota bacterium
AACCTCAACCAAAACCTACCACTTTTGATTATATTTCAGGCTCCGCAAATTTTTTACTGCAACAAGCAATAACGTTGTTGCTGAGATTAAGTAAACTTTTTGATTAAATCATCATAACAAATACAATAGAACATCCCCTTATATTCAAAGTAATAAAAATCACACTTTGGGAAATCTTGAACTGGATTATTTACTTTAAAATGCGGGCTATGAAGATATTTTGTTTTTCCATCTGTGTCACTATAGAAAATTATACCATTCAATCTATTAAATACATTATGATTATCTTTGCGACTTAATTGTACATTACCACTAGAAGAATTATTTGTATCATAAATATAAGACTGCTGCTGATTATAAAAAACATTCACCAAAGCATCGTATGGCTTAGGTGATAACCAGTCATACTTTATTTTTGTTGTCCTAACTATGCGAGATAAGTCAATCCATAGAAAAACCCTATCTTCTTCTGATAAATTATTATCTGCAATAAATTTTGATATTTGAGCTGCTTTATTCTTTTTCTTAGAGTTTTCAGGTTGAGGTAATATTGGCTTCCTAAGTTTTTCGGCAATGTCTGTTGTTGGCAGAAAATCTGCACCTGAAGCATTGAGGATATTTTCCATATCTTCGCCCAAATATGTTGCTATGCAAGTTACCTCAACGTAAAAATAATTATTATCCCCATTATTTTTATCGATAATCTTTAGATCGACTCCACCGTTATTGCCAACAGTTGCATTTTTAAGATTATACCCATTCTTTGCAAAGTAATCACAAGCGTATAGCTCTGCCACTGATTCATAATACTTTGCCATTTGATCATAACTGAAATAATGTTCTATCCTGTTTTCTAAGTCATCAAGAAGCTGTTTAACCTTACATGCAGAGTCTAATTTCGATCCAATATTATTAGGCAATACATCTAAATCAAAATAATCTTTATATGTTTTAATCTGACTATATTTAGCATTAATCGTGGCGTATGCACTTAGGGCATTCTCTAATTTATTTATGTATCTACTCATGTAAACATCATAAGCATTATATTTTTGTATCGTCTCTTTGATTTTAGTTATATGCTCGCAGTCGCGAGATAAGTTAACTATCTGAGAAATAATTTTTTGATGTTCTTGGCTAAGGCTTAATGAAAATTTATTTGGTAATTCTTGAATGTAGCTACATAATGTATCTATGGAGTCTCTTAACGTATTCTGAACACTTTTATCACAATATTCTGAATATTTTTCTGTTAGATTTTTTAATTCTTCTAACCTTTCGTTCCAGTCATTAATAAGGATACTTAAATAATCATTCTCAGTTAGCTGATACATAATTTGCATGGAATCGAGGGGAATACATTTATGATTTTGCTTGGTACTGGCGTAAATCATTTTAATTTTAACTTTAAATTTATCATTAATTCACTGTCATTTTGTAAAAAAATAGATAAGAGTATTGATTGAGTCTGCAAGTATTTTTTGTTTTTCACATCAATGCTCCGTTTTCTTCTCTACTTCCTTTTGCAACTTAAGCACCGTATCAAGGTCGAGTCCAGTAGCCTTTGCAACTTGATCTACAGATAAACTCATGCCGAATAGATTACGTGCCGTTTCCTGTTTACCTTTCAATAGCCCTTGCTGCATGCCTTGCTGCTTCCACTGTTCCGCTACCGTCATAACATCACCTTTTAAATCTGGTTTACTGTCTATTATCTTATCATAAAATGCGTTAGTTTCCATATCGGAATACTGCGACATATATCGAATTAAAACCTGCCTTGCTATATGATCGTAAGCCTCTATCTGATTAATGGCAATATCAAGCTTGCCGTCAATGTTCTTTTCTCTGATCGCCTTTAGTATCAACTCATACCCTGCTATAAATCCATGCTCTAATATTTCCTCGTCACTGTAACGGTTAAGGTCAATAAACTGTATCGTGAAAGCGTACTTTTCAGCTAGCTCTTTATTGGCAAAGTAATCGTTAATGTTGAGGCTATGACTAAATGGCTTTTGATTGGCATAGTAAATAATCGATACCACTAACGGCAAATCTTTGGTTGTCTTGTGTCGTTTAATATAATCCAACAAGTAAGACGTTTGGTAATGACGAGTACGAATAACGATAGTACCATCGTCACCTGTTTGGCTCTCGATATGGACAAAGACAGCACCGTTTTTGCCGTCCTTGAATTTGAACAGAAAAGTAAGGTCTGACTGCTCTTTTTGCTTTTTGTTATCCTTTTGCTGTTGGCGCACGTGTTCGACATTAGCGGATTCTAGCTTAACACTGTGCCAATCAACTAAGGCGATAAGCTCATTGGGTAAGTAAGTCATTAAGAAACAAATAGCAAAGTCTCTGTTGCTTATGAGGTCTTTAAATACACGGTCGTGTTTGTCTGCCATTATGCTGCTCTACTCACTTTCATCACAAAAATACCCATCAATCCCCTTTTGCACTAACTGATAATCAAACCCTTTGCCTAGCAGATATTTTAACAGCTTTTGTTTCTTATCATAATCAGTTTTTCCTTTGATTAAAGGATACTTGGCACTGATTCTGCGTAGGACGTTGTTAAGCTGCTGTGCCTCGTCAACGACAACTAACTTGTCAATCATGCTTTGCGGTATTGCTTTCTTTTTGAGCTTATCA
>JAQCCA010000279.1 GCA_027621155.1 Pseudomonadota bacterium
TTCAGCTAAAATATGCGGTCAAATACAAGATGAGCAGTATAAAGAAATATACATGTCATTCATCACCCTAATCATACCATTTCATAATCACCCAATTATACCAGTTAGTTTTCACTTAAAATGAAACACTTCAATCGCAGCCAAGCAGACCAAAATTGTATATTCAGCATACATGTATTACGCTGATGCTAATTGCATGTATAAATATTTAAAAGAAATGGCAAATAGGAATTTTGAAGTGTACCACTACAAACAAATACTTTATCGATTAAAGTCAGGACAGAGTCAAAGAGAAATTGAGCGATGTAAATTAGCCTCTAGATCTAAAGTACGACAAATTATTGAAATTGCAACAAAGCAAGGTTGGCTAGATGAAGGCACTGCTATGCCTAGTGATAATGAAATTGCTAAACATTTTATTAAAACTCAACCTAAGCAAAATCAATCATATGCTTTGCCCTTTAAAAAGGAAATTGTTAAATGGGTCAATGAAGGCATTCAAGCCAATGTTATTCATCAGCATTTACAGGATAATTATAACTTTGATGGCTCTTACAATAGCATTCAGCGTTTTGTTAAAAAACTTAAAACACAAAATCAAATTAACCTTACTGTTCCTTTGGTTTTTCAACCAGGCGAAGCGGCACAAGTTGATTTTGGCCAAGGTCCGTTGTTGTATGACGAGCGTGTTGGTAAGGACGTTAAAACATGGTTTTTTGTGATGACACTTTGTTATAGTCGCCATCAGTATGTTGAGCTTGTGACACATCAAGATGTTGATACGTGGTTAAACTGTCATAAAAATGCCTTTGAATGGTTTGGTGGCATTCCTAAAAAGATCATTATTGACAACCCTAAATGTGCAATTACTAAAGCATCAACAACTGACCCACAGGTGCAAAGAAGCTATGAATCTTTGGCTTATGATTATGGCTTTGTTATTAGCCCTTGCCCACCAGCCGACCCACAAAAGAAAGGTCGTGTTGAATCAGGTGTGAAATATGTTAAGAATAATTTCACACCCTTAAGGGTTTTTAGCTCACTACAACAAGCCAATAAAGAACTAAAAGCATGGGTGTTAACAACAGCAGGCAAGCGCGTTCATGGCACGACTAAACAGCAACCATTAACACGTTTTGAGTCAATTGAAAAAGCAAGTTTAAAAGCGCTTCCCAATCACTGTGTGGAGTTAGTAACATGGCGCAAAGCAAAGTTACATCGTGATTGCCATATTAAAGTCAACCAATGCCGCTATAGCGCACCATTTAAATATGCAACGCTTCAGTTATGGGTTGCTATCACACAAACCACTGTACGTATTTATTATCAACATGAGCTAGTTGCAACACATGCTAGAAGCTTTGAGCCTGATACTCCAAGAACTCAGCTTGATCATTTACCTCAAGGTGCAAAGATCTTTTTTGAGCAAGATGCGCCTTGGTGTTTGGCTCAAGCTAAACTTATTGGAGATAATTGTGTCAGAGTGATTGAGCAGCTAATTAACAATCCTGTTAAGGATTTACTTCGAGCAGCCCAGTCAGTTATCCGCTTGACTCAAAAGTATCATAACACAAGAGTGGACAATGCGTGTTTAAGAGCCATTCATTTTAATAGCATTGATTTGCAAACGATTAAAATGATTCTAAAGCAATCGCTAGATCATGATACGTTGGATGTAGAGCAAACACTTAAACCACTAAGTAATGCTTACCAAGGTAACGGGGTGTATCAACGTCAAAGTAGTAAATTAAAAAATCAAGGAACCAGTCATGGATAATGTTGTTACGCAATTAAAATCATTGAAGCTCTCAGGTATGGCGGATGCATTTAACGCAAGAATCAAAGAGGCCACTGCTAATCAAATGGGGCATGTGGATTTCATTTCTTTACTATTAGAGGATGAGCGTCTGGAACGTCAACGTAAGCAATATCAAAGACGTTATAAGAAAGCTGATTTTAAGGGGTTTAAAACGATAGAGAATTTTGACTTTACTGCAAACCCTAAAATTAACCAATCATTAATCAGGGACTTAACAACTTGCCGGTTTATTAAAGAAGGCGCTCCAGTGATTATTGAAGGACCTTGCGGCACAGGAAAAAGTCATATTGCACAAGCGATTGGCCACTGTGCTATTCAAAGTGGTTATGATGTAATATTCACTACTCAGAGCAAACTAGCACAGCAATTACAATCAGCTCAAGCACTTAATAATTATCAACAAACTATCAAGCGTATTGCTAAAGTTCCTTTGCTTATCATTGACGATTTCGGTTTAAAGCCATTACGCACACCAGAGGATGAATATCTTCATGAGCTTATTGCTGAGCGATGTGAGTTACGTTCAACTTTGCTTACCAGTAATCTTTCTATACATGAGTGGCATCAGGCTTTTCCAAATAAACTATTAGCGGCAGCAACCATTGATCGATTAGTACATAATGCTTATATGTTATCGATGGAAGGAGAAAGTTATCGCGCAATTAAAAACCTGCAAAAAGGAGATGATATAATGAGTTAAATTACTTAAAATAAACCCAGTCACTTGCTGTGCGTGAAGTGGTATACTTCGGTGCGATTTAGGTGGGTTAATTAGGGTGATGAATGACAAGACGCTTGTGAAATCACGATATCTTCACCAGCATTTAACTGTTCA
>JAQCCA010000033.1 GCA_027621155.1 Pseudomonadota bacterium
AATGAAAAGCTGGATGATTTTAACTCGGCTTTAATGCGTTTGGAAGAGGCGATTGAAAAAGATATCTATAAAGATGATATGTATTTAGATGCTACAATCCAGCGGTTTGAATTTTGCTATGAACTTTGTTGGAAATTGATTAAAGCTTATTTAAAGTATGTTGGTATTGATGTTAGCAGTCCAAGATCAGCTTTTCGTGAAGCGTTTAAAGAAGGGTTGATTTCTGAAGTTAATATCTGGCTTAAGATGCTTGATAAAAGGAATCTGACATCATATACTTATCATGAGGATATGGCAAAAGATGTTTATTATGCCATTAAAGATGATTTCTATGACTTATTGGCGGGATTTAGAGATAAGATATCGATTTTAGTGAAAGAGTTACTTAAGTAAAGAAACAATATATTGGAAATATAAGCTTGTCTGAGTTGGATTTCCTAAACTAAACCGCAGGTAAAATCAGCGTTTTTAGTATATACTCCAGTGCCATAGGAATTTATTTAATTGAGCTGCATGAATAAGTCATCGGTTATTAGTTTTATCTTGGAGGCACTTGTTTTTGTGCTACTTGTCTGGGCCTACGAATATATATGGAGCCTCAGTCAGGAAAGTATTGTATTTATGATCGTGATTTTTTGTTTTAGTTGGTTATATCGCTATCAACGTTCGACAAGATTGCTTGAGTATTATTCACATATTATTATCGTCTCATTGTTCTTTTTTGTTATCGTTGCTTTGGTGACGATTGTGTTGCGTAAAGCATCACATGTATTTTTGGTGGGTGGCTGTGCCATTATCAGTTGGTTGATGATTGTTTGCATTGCACGTTTTGTGATTATTCGTGCCTTTGGACATCCTTATCGCATTTTGATGCATCCACAACTTATGTCAAAAGTTGCAATGAGTCACAAAGTCAAATTGATTCAAAAAGCTGAAGTGACACCTCATGATCTTAAAACGATTGATGCCATCGTAGTTGACCGGAAATTTCAATATAGTAATAATTGGAATCAGTTAATTTTTCACGCAAGCCAGCACGATATCCCCGTATTTACGTTAACAGCCTATGAGGAGCTTATTGAGCAAAGGTTATCCTTAAGTCAGTTGCAGGAAAACTGGATGTATGCGGGGTTTAATATCCCATTATGGTATCGCCTGCTTAAAAATAGTTTGGAGTTTTTGTTATCACTTATACTGTTGCCTTTACTCATCATCGTTTTTGCACTGGTTGGGATGATTATTTTAATTACCATGGGCAGACCAATATTTTATATGCAATCAAGAATGGGCTTTAATAATAAACCGTTTAAAGTATATAAATTCAGATCAATGGTTAAAAATGCTGATAAATCAGGTGAAACGGTGGTAGGAGATATGCGTGTCACTAAATTTGGTGCTTTTATGCGTAAATTTAGAATTGATGAGTTACCACAATTTTTAAATATTCTAAAAGGTGACATGAGTCTTATTGGTCCACGTCCTGAATGGATAGAAACGGCGCGACAATTTGAAAAAGAAATCCCGCTATATCGTTTAAGGCATATTGTAAGACCAGGGATTACAGGGTGGGCGCAGGTGACTCAAGGGCATACGACTGGCGCTGATGGAAATTATGAAAAGCTGCAATATGATTTATATTATGTGAAGCATTATTCACTCATTATGGATCTTAAAATTGTTATGAAGACGATCTATACCATTTTGACTGGGTTTGGCGCTAAATGATGGCAGTAACCACTGAAACAAAATCACAACGCTTGACAGCAGCTACTGTAATCCTCGAAAATACTCTACCTACGAACTTGTTGCTTTAGTTAAAGTTAGAGCAAGCCTAATGAAAACAAAAAATCTGGAGTGAATAATGCCTGTAATTACCTTGCCGGACGGGTCGCAGCGTGCGTTTGAGAAACCTATTTCTGTGTATAACATTGCCTTGGATATTGGTCAAGGTTTAGCAAAAGCTACCTTGGCTGGTATTGTTAATGGCAAAGAAGTAGATACGAGTTTTATCGTGGAGCATGATGCAATCTTGACCTTAATTACGGCAAAGGACGATAAGGGTTTAGAGGTTCTACGCCACTCTTGTGCACACTTATTAGCGCAAGCGGTCAAACAGCTTTACCCTAATGCGCAGGTAACAATCGGTCCTGTGATTGAAGATGGCTTTTATTATGACTTTGCTTATGAGCGTGCGTTTACACCCGAAGATTTAGAAAAGATTGAAAAGCGCATGTACGAATTAGCGGCACAGGCGGAAGATGTGACACGTGCTGTTAAATCACGCGATGATGCCATTACTTACTTTGAAGCTATTGGCGAGAAATACAAAGCAGAGATTATTGCTGATTTGCCGCAAGATGAGGTATTGAGTTTATACTCACAGGGTGATTTTACTGATTTGTGTCGTGGGCCGCATGTGCCAAATACATCGCATCTAAAGGCTTTTAAATTAATGCGTGTGGCAGGTGCTTATTGGCGTGGTGATTCAAAGAATGAAATGTTAACGCGTATTTATGGCACTTGTTGGGCGGATAAGAAGCAGTTAAAGCAATATTTAACACGCCTTGAAGAAGCTGAGAAACGCGATCACCGTAAGATTGGCAAGGCGCTTGATTTATATCATTTTCAAGAAGAATCACCTGGTATTGCTTTTTGGCATCCAAAGGGCACAGCTATTTGGCGTGTTGTTGAAGATTATATGCGTTCATCGAATGAAAAGTATGGCTGTACTGAGATCAGAACGCCGTTGATTGCTGATATCTCGATGTGGCAGAAATCAGGGCATGCCGCAAAATATGCTGAGAATATGTTTATGACGCATTCGGAAAATCGTGAATATGCGATTCGTCCAATGACTTGTCCACCTTGCGTTCAGGTTTATAATCATCATTTGCATAGCTATCGTGACTTACCGATTCGCATGGCAGAATTTGGTGTTGTCCACAGAAATGAGGCATCGGGTGCTTTGCATGGTTTGTTGCGTGTCAGAAGCTTCACACAAGATGATGGGCATATTTTCTGTACAGAGGCGCAGATCGAGGCTGAAGTGGCACAAATGGTTGAGCAATGTTTTGAGGTTTATCGCGATTTCGGCTTTACCGATTTTGATGTCAAACTCGCACTTCGCCCTGAAAATCGCGTCGGTTCCGATGAGATCTGGGATAAATCAGAAAAAGCCTTAGCCGATGCGCTTAGTAACCAAAAGGTGGCTTTTGATTATTTGCCTGGAGAAGGTGCTTTTTATGGTCCTAAAATTGAATTTCATTTAAAAGATGCGATAGGGCGCAGTTGGCAGTGTGGTACGATTCAGCTGGATTTATCGATGCCGATGCGCTTGGGGGCGACATTTATTGATGAAAATAGTGATAAGCAAGTGCCGGTGATGTTACATCGTGCGATTGTCGGTTCACTTGAGCGTTTTATTGGTGTCTTGATCGAGCATTATGCGGGCAAGTTGCCAGTGTGGTTGTCACCGGTGCAGATCGTGCTCACTGGAATTAGCAACAAACAAGACCAATATCTCAAAGAAGTTGAGCAAAAATTAAGAAAACTTGGTATTCGTACACAAATTGACTTGAGAAATGAAAAAATAGGGTTTAAAATCCGCGAGCACACTTTAGCACGAGTACCGTTTATGGCGATTGCTGGAGAAAAAGAGCAGTCTTTGGGTCAAATCACCGTCAGAAAACAAGATGGTAGCGATCTGGGTGCATTAACGATTGATGCACTTGCTGAGCTTTTGTTGTCAGAAATTGAGAAAAAAGGTCGAGTAAACCTAAATTAGGAGTTTGAGTTATTAATAAAACAGACCAGAAAGCGCCGATTAATGAAAATATTAAGGCGAAAGAAGTTCGTTTAATCGGACCGGAAGGAGAGCAAATTGGCGTTGTGTCGTTAAGACAAGCGTTAACACAGGCAGAAGAACATGGTATGGATTTGGTGGAAATCTCCTCACAGGCAGAGCCACCAGTGTGCCGTATCATGGATTATGGCAAATTCTTGTTTGAACAAGGCAAGAAAAAAGCCGCTGCAAAAAAGAAGCAAAAGCAGATGCAGGTCAAGGAAATTAAAATCCGCCCTGGAACTGATGTTGGGGACTATCAGGTAAAACTACGCAACCTGATAAAGTTTCTTGAAAGTGGCGATAAAGTCAAGATCACTGTTCGTTTTAGAGGTCGTGAGATGGCACATCAAGAGTTGGGTGTTGATATGCTTAAACGCTTGGAAGCTGACTTAGACGAATACGGCGTGGTTGAGCACCGACCGAAAATGGAAGGTCGCCAAATGGTTATGGTCTTAGGGCCTAAGAAAAAATAATCGCATGTCAAGTGTGAGCCTGAACATGTCATAAAAATGGTAAAATGCGGAGTATATTATGCCAAAAATAAAAACAAACCGAGGTGCTGCTAAGCGCTTTAAAAGAACGGGTAAGGGTGGTTTTAAGCATCGTTCAGCGAACCGCGCTCATATTAACACGAAGATGACAACTAAGCGTAAGCGTCATTTACGTGGTATGTCTCAAGTTGCTAAAGCAGACGTACCAAGTTTGAATCAACAAATGCCGTATGCATAAGTGTTAGTAACAATTTTTTAAAGTGGAGTAGATTATGCCTAGAGTAAAAAGAGGCGTGGAAGCACGTCGTCGTCATAAGAAGATTTTAAAACAAGCCAAAGGCTATTATGGTGCGCGCTCGCGTGTATACCGTGTTGCCAAACAAGCGGTTATCAAAGCGGGTCAATATGCGTATCGTGACCGTAAGCAGAGAAAAAGACAGTTCAGAGCACTTTGGATTGTGCGTATCAATGCCGCAGCACGTCAGCACGATTTAAGCTATAGCCTATTTATCAACGGCTTGAAAAAAGCGAATATCGAGCTTGATCGTAAAGTATTGGCTGAGTTAGCGGTATTCAACAAAGATGCATTTGCACAGTTAGTTGAAAAAGCAAAATCAGCATTAGCAGCTTAATCAGTAGTCGCTAATTAAATGAAAGGGTGCGCTGTTTACAGTGCACCCTTTTTTTATGTGCACTTTTTAATTATCTAAAATCGTATGATTTTGTGTCTGTTCATTAGGGGTAAATCCTGTCATGGTAACTGCTGTTAACAAAGGGTTACTTTAATAGTTGCTTATACTATGGTATTTATTTTGACTATTATTGAGTAGAGAATATAAAAATCTGGGAGTAATGCTTAAAATGCAGGACAATGTGAAAGTTATAAAAAATCAATATATGAGCTTTTGGATGCTAGTGGCGCTAGTTTCTGGCAATATGGTTGGCTCAGGGATATTTTTATTGCCATCAGGTTTGGCAAAGTTTGGTTCAATTAGTATTTTGGCGTGGATTTTCACGGCCATTGGTTCGGTGTTATTAGCACTTGTTTTTTGCAGCTTTAGTCGCTTGGTGCCCAAGGTTGATGGTGGACCTTACACTTATGTACGTGTGGGTATGGGTAACTTTCTAGGCTTTCAAAGCGGTTTTGGCTATTGGGTGTCATTATGGGTAGGAAACTGCGCAATCTCTTTGGCAATGGTCGGGTACTTGAGTTTCTTTTTCCCGATTTTGTCAGATAAGTTAATGACTGCAATTACTGCGATTGGCATTATTTGGGTACTAACAGCATTTAACATGTTTGGTGCACGTACAGTTGGCTGGTTGCAGTTATTATCAATGATAGGCAAAACAATTCCTTTACTTTTTATCATCTTTGCAGGAATTTGGTATATCCATCCGGAGTATTATTTAGACTTTAATCGCACCGATAGCTCAAGCTTAAGTGCATTAACTGCTGCTGCTTCATTAACCCTTTGGGCATTTATTGGTTTAGAGTCTGCGGCAGTGACGGCAAGTAAAGTCAAAAACCCACAAAAAACCATTCCATTGGCGACATTAACCGGTACTTTGATTGCAGCATTTATTTATATCGCGAGTTCTACAGTGATTATGGGCATGGTGCCAGCGGCGGAGCTTGCAAACTCAAATGCGCCATTTGCTTTAGCTGCAACAGAGATTATTGGTCAAGCCGGTGGTGTCTTTATTGCCATTGCTGCAGTGATTGCGTGCTTAGGAACACTTAATGGTTGGATTATGGTAACTGCAGTGGTCTCTAAATCAATTGCTCAAACTAATCTCTTTCCTAAAATATTTGCCAAAGAAAATCGCTATGGTGCACCAAGTTTTAGCTTGATCTTATCAGGCGTGCTAATGACGATATTATTGTTATTAACCATGTCAAAAGCTTTGGTTGAGCAGTTTGAGCTGATCATTCTTATGGCAGTTTTAACCGCATTAGTACCATATTTTTATACGACAATATCGAATATTTTAGTGATTAAACAGCAAGATAAAAAAAGCCCATTCTGGCAAATGTCCATTATTGTTGCGGTACTTGCGTGCGCTTATTCATTCTGGACGATATTAGGTTCAGGGCAGGAAGTTGTCTACTATGGTATGATCTTATTCTTTCTGGGCACACCCATTTATGCGATTGCAGAGTGGGTTAATTTACAAAGAAAAGGTCAATAGATCTCACAAAATCATTGAACGCAAAATAATCATCTGTATAATGCCCTATGCAATCATATCATTGATTAAATCAATAGAATAAAACGACATAGAGTATATAGATGCAAGACACGGCAATTGAGAAAGTAGTAACAAAAACAAACCTAATGAATTTCTGTCAAAAAGACTTACAAGCATATTTTGCAAGTATTGATGAGAAACCATTTCGAGCCAAACAAGTGTTTAAGTGGATTCATCAAAAGGGCATCACATCTTTTGATGACATGAGTGATTTGAGTAAAGCCTTGCGTCAGAAGCTGATGGATGTGGCTGAAGTGGTCGCTCCTAAAGTGGTATTAGATAAACCTTCAAATGATGGCACGCATAAGTGGCTTATTGATGTGGGTGGTAATCTGGTTGAAACCGTTTATATTCCAGAAGGTTCGCGTGGTACATTATGTGTGTCTTCACAAGTGGGCTGCACGTTGAACTGTAGTTTCTGCTCGACGGGTAAGCAAGGCTTCAATCGCAATTTAACCGTGGCTGAAATTATCGGTCAAGTGTGGACGGCAGTGCGTGCATTATCAAAGCAACAAGGTGAGCATGATCGACACGTGACCAATGTGGTGATGATGGGCATGGGTGAGCCATTGATGAACTTTGATGCTGTAGTCAGTGCAATGGATATTATGATGGATGATCTAGCTTATGGCTTGTCCAAGCGTCGTGTGACACTAAGTACATCGGGTGTTGTGCCGCGCATTTATGATCTACTTGAGCAGTCAGATGTCTCATTAGCCGTATCACTACACGCGCCAAATGATGCGCTTCGCAATGAGCTGGTGCCGATTAATAAGAAATATAATATTGATGAGCTAATGGCAGCATGTAAGCTTTACGCGCAACGTGGTCCACATAAAGAAATCACCTTTGAATACACGCTAATGGAGCATGTTAACGACGAGCTTGAGCATGCAAAAGAGCTAGTAACACTATTGAAGTCAAAACAGGTTCCGGCTAAGATCAACCTTATACCATTTAACCCATACCCTGGTACGCCATATAAGAAGCCTAGCAATAACCGAACACATCGCTTTCAGCAATATTTGATGGAAGCAGGTTTCGTGGCAACGATTAGAAAAACCAGAGGTGATGATATTGATGCAGCATGCGGTCAACTTGCAGGTAAAGTGCAGGATAAAACCAAGCGTCAGGCGCGATATCAACGCAGCTTAAGTGAGGCATAATGCTAAAAACAAGGAATCCATTGGTCAAGGCAGGACTTTTTATATCGATTGTAATGATAACTGGATGCGCCAGTAATTCCAAGCAATTACCAGATATCCCTGAGGCACCCACTGTTGATTATGCTAAAGCGGCAAAGATTAATGCTGAATTAGCCGTTGTTTACGCGCAGCGCGAGATGCTGGATCGTGCGAAAGAGAAGCTCTTAAAAGCCAAGTCACAAGATGCTAATGTGCCAACAATTTATTATGCCGAAGGCTTGTATTATCAAAACTTAGGCATGCCAGATCTTGCTGAGCGCTCTTATGAAAAAGCATTACGTATGGCGCCAGATGATTTCCAAGCCTATAATTTTTATGCGCAATTTTTATGTATGGATAAGCATCAATATCAACAAGCCAATAATTTATTTCAGCGCTCAATTGTCCTGCCAAAAAATATTAATTTAGCTGAGACTTTTACCCTTTATGGGCGTTGCCTGTTAGAACAAGGTAATAGTAAACAAGCCAAGCGCTATTTTGAGAAAGCAATAGATCAAGGGGCAGGAAGTACCCTGTCTTACTGGGAGCTTGCGCAACTTGAGTATCATGAAAGAGACTATAAAAATGCACTTAGCATGGTTAATCGCTATATTGAATTAGCGGGTAAGACACAAGAGAATATCAAGCTTAAGATGGATATATTACAAGCCTTAGGTAATTACAATGAAGCGGCAACCTTGCGCTTGCAGCTGAGCTCTAAATTGTACGAGTAAGGTATCTAGATGATTCTATCGATGACCAAGCGCTTGTTTAGAACCAATCGCAGGCTGTGTGTTTATCACAATGAAATTGATCACAAACGCAAGACGTTACTTTTTTTGCATGGTATTACCGGAAGTGCGATTAACTGGCAGGCGCAATTTAGGAAGTTCTCACCTGAGTATAATATCGTGGCTTATGACTTATATGGTCATGGGCAAAGTGGTCGTCCGAAAAAAGTCATTGAATGCTCAATGGTGCAAAGTGTGCTTGATGCACAAAGCGTAATTGAATATTTCAACCTTGAAAATATCACGATTATTGCCTATGGCTATAGTGCATTGATTAGCTTGCTGTTATGTGAAAAATATCCGAAGTTAATTCAAAAACAATTATTGATTAATCCAATCCCTTATGAGCAATTAACGGATGTGCCGTGGTATTTACAATCGCCTTTCTCATGGGGCTATCGTTTTTTTCGTTTGAATGAAGCGCAAGTGGAATCTCAAGGCAATAACAGCGCAAGCTTACCACGACTGTGGGTGATTAGAGCGTATTATCAAGCGTTGTTAAGCTTGCCTGCTTTGGATATGCACCCAAGTAAGTTACGCATTAAAAATATGGTGTTGCGTTCAGTAAAATATCTGCCAGCTAAGCGTGAGCGGGTTGATAACTTCTACAAGGTTTTTTATCGCGCACGTGTTAAACCGCTTGAAAGTATTTCACCTTTTCCAATGCGACAATCGAAAACACGGGTTAATCACTTTTTAAGTCAGACGATTGATGAGTTAAATATTCATGCCTTTCGCAATCTGGTTTTTGAAGGCGCAGGTGTTAGAGGAATTGCTTATAGTGGTGCGATTACTGCACTTGAATCATTGGGCGTTTTGAAAAATATTCATCGTTTTGCAGGTACTTCAGCCGGAGCGATTTATGCGATTTTGTTGGCAGTTGGCTTTAATGCCAAAGATGTCGAGGAGATTGTAAGTCAACTGGATTATCGATTATTTATGGATGCTAGTCGCAATTTTATCAGTAACTCAACACGTTTAATTACAGATTTTGGCTGGTATAAAGGAGACTTCTTTATCAGTCATATGGCTGAGCTTATTGCGCGTAAACTCGGTGATGGTTATATCGATTTTGCGACAATGAAAAAACTAACCGGTAATGATTTATATATTATTGGCACTAACCTTACCAAGGAGTGTGCTGAGGTTTATAGTGCTGAGACAACGCCAACGATGCAAGTGGTCGAAGCACTTAGAATCTCGACGTGTATTCCGATGCTATTTCGTGCGGTTAAACGTAAAGATGGCAAAGAAGAAAATATTTTGGTTGATGGCGGTTTGATTTGGAACTGCCCATTAGAGTTATTTGATGATAAAAAGTATATGCACAATACGCTTAATGCATTGTATGACAGTGCGTCAAATGATGAAGTGTTTAATACCGAAACCTTAGGCTTTCGTTTAGACCCTAAGGAAGACCCCTTAAAGCAAATGCGCAAAGGTTCACAAGGGTTTCATAAAATAGGGCATATTTTTGAGTTCACTCGAGAGTTTATGAAGTTTTATTCATTAGCTTCACTTAAGCGACACTTAGAGCCCAGCAATTGGAATCGTGTTGTTTTCGTTGACACTTTGGATATTATGGGCACGGATTTTGAGATCAGCCAAGAGGAAATCTATCAATTAATTGAACAAGGAAAAACAGGCGTATATGAACACTTTTCTTGGCGAATGAGTGAAAATGGGGTAAAGTTCCCGCAGTAATTGAATTTATTCTACGAAGTACATAAAAATGCGTAATCAAAATAAGCAAAATAAGCAAAATAAGCAAAACAACCAAAATAATCGAAATCCTAAATCAAATAACAATCATAAAGACAAGCTGCAGAAACTCTTAGCCTTAGCAGGTCTTGGTTCAAGGCGCAAGATGGAAGAGAAAATTCTCGCTGGACGCGTGAGTGTGAATGGTAAAGTTGCACAAATCGGTGATCGTGCATCATTTGATGATAAGATCATTGTCGATGGCAAACCATTGCGTAATCAAGAGGTTGTGTTATCGCGTCCGCGAGTGATTATTTATAATAAGCCCGATGGTGAGATTTGCACAAAGAGTGATCCTGAAGGACGTAAAACAGTATTTGATGCCTTGCCAAGATTGAAAATCGGGCGTTGGATTATGGTGGGGCGCTTAGATATTAACACCACGGGATTATTGTTATTTACCACTGATGGTGAGCTTGCTAATCGCTTAATGCATCCATCGTATGAAGTTGAGCGTGAATATGCCGTGCGCTTATTCGGTGATATTGAAGATAGTGTCATTGAGCAGCTTAAAATGGGCATTATGCTTGACGATGGAGAGGCGAAGTTTAGTACTGTGCGCTTTATAGGTGGAGAGGGTATAAACAAATGGTATCATGTGACCTTGTCAGAGGGTCGAAATCGTGAAGTAAGACGAATGTTTGAAGCTGTTGGTGTGCAAATAAGCCGTTTAACACGTGTGCGTTATGGCAATCTTACTTTACCTAGGTATTTAAGTGCCGGTAAATCAGAAGAACTAAGCCCACAGGATGTTAATGCTTTGCGTCAAAGTGTTCAAATGAGACGTTTTTATTTCCCTAAGAGTCTATTGGATAAATTAGATCGTAAGCGTTAAGAATGAATCAAACAACTCTACCAGAATTAAATTCAGAAGAGCGTTTGCGTGTGGCAGAAATGTGTGCTCATATTGCCAAGGTCATTGCTAACAATAAGTCGCCGATTAGCTTTCAGCATTTTATGCAAGAGGCGCTATATGCGCCAAATTTAGGGTATTACACAGCGAATAAGCCAAAGCTTGGTGAGTCAGGTGATTTTATGACAGCACCGATGAGCTCAAGCCTTTTTGGGCAAACCTTTGCCTTGCAATTTGCGGATATCTTGCCAAAACTCGGTGACAATCCTGTCATTGTTGAGTTTGGTGCAGGCACGGGAAAGTTTGCTTTGGATTGTTTGCAACAGCTTATGTCTCTTAATGCTTTACCTCATGCTTATTATATTATTGAGGTAAGTCCTGATTTGAAGCTTGAGCAACAGTGCTTGTTGAAATCATTAGGGGCATATTACAAGCATATTCACTGGTTGGATAAATTGCCGACAGAAAAGCTTAATGCGATTGTCTTTGCTAATGAAGTGATTGATGCCATGCCGGTTGAGTTGATTACTATTAAGGATAAAGTAGCAAAACGCATGATGGTCGATCAGCAACAAGATCAATTTATTTGGTGTGATGAAGGGATTACTGATCCGTTATTAGCAGCAGCGATTAAGCGTTTACCATTAGAAAATTTGCTATCTATTAATGATTGTCAAACAGAGATTAACCTATGGATTGAGCCGTGGTTAACATCAATTTATAGCGTGTTAAATCGCGGTGTGGTTTTTATATGTGATTATGGTTATCAGCGTGATTTGTATTACAGCAGTGAGCGTAGTAAAGGCACACTGCAATGTTATTTCAAGCATCATGTGCATGATAATCCGTTGATTTACACTGGTGTGCAAGATATCACGGCACATGTTGATTTTACAGCTGTTGCTGAATATGCTGAAAATCTTGGCTTTGTGCTTGATGGTTTTTCTACACAAGGCAGTTTTTTAAGTCAAGCTGGGATTATGTGTGCTTATGAAAAGCAGCAAACAGAGTTAAATGGAAAAGAGAAATTACGATTAAATCAAGAGTTGAAATTACTGACACTCGGCACTGAATTAGCTGAAAATTTTAAAGTCATGGCGTTATCTGTTGACTATGATGATGTGATTGAAGCATTTGATGATATTGATGTAAGTTATTTATTGTGAAAGATATAAAAGTTGTAAACGTTAAAGGAGTTGTAAATTGTTTAAAGAAAATGCATTAACACCTGAACATATTTTTAGAGCGTATGATATTCGTGGGACTTACCCTGAAGATCTAAATGAGCATGTTGTATTTAATATCGGTGTGGCATTCGCGCAACAAGCGCGTCTACACGGTGAACAAAAGGTCTTTATCGCGCGTGATGGTCGTTTATCAGGAGCAACTTTGTTAAAGTCATTAGCTGAAGGTTTACAAGCTGGAGGCTGTGATGTAATTAATGTCGGTGCGGTACCGACCCCTGTACTTTACTTTGCTGCGAAAACACAAGGCAACGGTACGGGTATTATGTTGACAGGCAGTCATAATCCCGCGAATTACAATGGTCTTAAAATGATGATTGGTGGGCACACCTTAGCACAAGATGATATTCAAGTATTAAAACAAATCATTATAAAGGGTGAAGCAAAAGACGATACAGTGGGTGCTTATCAATCATTTGCGATTGACGATAAGTATATTGACTATATTGCCAAACAAGAAAAGCTCGCTAAACCGTTAAAAATTGTGATTGATGCAGGTAATGGCATCACAGGTGAAATTGCTCCCAAATTGTTTAGAAAGCTGGGTTGCGAAGTCATAGAGCTATTTTGTGAGATTGATGGTACATTCCCAAATCATCATCCTGACCCAAGTAAGCCTGCTAATTTAAAAGACCTTATCGCTGCGGTTAAAACACACAATGCCGATGTTGGTCTAGCCTTTGATGGAGATGGTGATCGCTTGGGTGTAATTACACCAAAGGGTGAGAATATCTTCCCAGATCGTCAGTTAATGCTTTATGCCGAAGATGTATTAAAAACGCATCCACAAGCAACCATCTTGTTTGATGTTAAATGTACTAAGAATCTTGCTGAGTTTGTTGAGAATCTAGGTGGTAAGCCGGTGATGTCACAAACAGGACATGCGCTGATTAAAAAGAAAATCAAAGAAACCGGTGCTGAGCTTGCCGGTGAGATGAGTGGGCATACGTTCTTTAATGATCGCTGGCTTGGCTTTGATGATGGATTATACACGGGTGTTAGATTATTAGATATTCTGGCAAGTAGTGATGAGTCTCTAGATCAAATATTTGCACGTATTCCACAAAGTATCAACACCCCTGAGATCAATATTGAAGTCACCGAAGAGCAAAAATTTGCGGTGGTCGATAGCTTAGTCAAACAAGCGCACGCGAAATTTAAAAATGCAAAAGTCATCACCATTGATGGCGTGCGTGTTGAGTTTAAAGATGGCTGGGGATTGGTTCGTGCATCGAATACCACACCATGCTTAGTCTTGCGTTTTGAAGCCGATAGCGAAGAAGCGCTAGCGCGCATTAAAGATGATTTTAGCCAATGGGTTGAGTCGGTTATAAATACTTGTGTCGTATGATCTGCCTGATAGTTTTATACCGTTCATAAATCATTTTAGTAACTGGAGTTACTTGGAAAAAGCATAAGGAGAACGTGTATGCGTGTAATATTCACAATAATTTTAGCTGTTGCTGCAACACAGTTAAGTCCTGCTAATACTCAGCTTGAGAGAACACTAACTTCAGCAATTGGCACTTATCATTTAGAGAGTGCACTGGTTGCGGTAAAAGTGATTAATGCAAAAGATGGCAAGACATCGTTAGCATTCAATAGTCAAAAAAACATAATGCCAGCAAGTAATACCAAGCTTTTGTCAGCGGCAGCGACATTGCTAAGCTTGGGGCAAAATTATCAATATAAAACGAAACTTTATTATGGTCGCAAAGATCAAAAAGGCGTTGATAATTTATATATTGATTTATCTGGTGATCCGAGTTTGACATCTGAAGCATTGGCAGTGTTGCTTCAGAGCCTTCCGCAGCATCATATTAAATCGATTACGGGGGATGTTTATCTCATTAATCAACAATTTCAAGGACGCAATTATCCGATTAATCAAAGTCAAAGTGATAGTGTGTTTGGCTTTGGCGCGCAAAGCTCGGCATATACTTTGAATGAAAACCAAGTGGTTTTAAAGCTTCAATCTCACGAAAATTATTTCAAGGTAGATAAGCTCGGTGGCGAGACAATAGATTATGACAATAAGCTGTTAGCTGCTGACGATAATATGCTTAAAACGTGCCAGTTTAATGCAAGTATGACTGCGCAAAATAAGCTTATTTTAGCAGGTTGTTTGCCAAAAGGAGATTTCACCTTTAAATTTGCGATTACCAACCCTCACAAAATGTTTGAGAAAGTGTTGCAACAGCAACTTAAAAAGCTAGATGTGGGTTTCAAAGGTAGTATCAAAGAGATTAATGGCAAGCCTGCTAACCTTCAACTCATCAGCCTGCATAACTCACCTGATTTATCTGCTTTGCTTAAGCATATGCTTGTGCTTTCTGATAATCTTTATGCGCAAAGCTTGTTAAGAGCTTTAGGTTATAAAACATATCAAGTGGGCAGCCTTGTCAGTGGTAAAAATGCCATGCTTGAGATTTTGCATAAAAAGCTTGCACTTGATACTGATAATATTCAATTGGAAGATGGTGCGGGTATGTCCGAAA